>CAMDJU010000249.1 GCA_945900695.1 Bordetella parapertussis
GTGGCCAACTCGGTGGTGATGGTTTTGCCCAGCATCACGCCACCCGCTTTGCGCAAGGTGGCGATGCATGCGGCATCTTGCACGGGCTGGTGCCCCGCAAAAACTTGAGAGCCGCCTTGTGTCGGCATGTCATGGGTATCAAACACATCTTTGATGCCGACCGTCAAGCCGTGCATGGCCCCTTGAATGGCTTGGCCATCTAACCACATGGCTTGTTTCAAGGCCGCCTCGCGGGCAATGTGCGCAAAGGCATGGACCAGAGGTTCCTGTTGTTCTATTTGGTCCAAGCAGGCTTGGACATAGGTCTTCGCCGACAAGGTTCTGCTTTGCAGGGCTTGGGCCACAACCACTGCCGGCTGCTGCACCCATGGGACGTTGTTCATTCAATCCTTTTCTATATTTGAGCAAATGATGGCACCATCGACTTTACAGCCATGGGCCCCAAGCGCACATCAGAGCGCCCAAAAAAACACGGGTGCGAGACCCAAAACCCCGAAAATGCACGCTTCAATGATCGATCCTTAGCCCGTGAAATGTCCCAGCCCAACCCCAAGCCCTTGAAAATCAAGTTTTTCGACCCTCAAGAGGCGACAAGTTGAACGCCCCGTTACAACCCGACTGGCGCCAGCTCCACCTGGGCCGCCTGCTTGGCCACGCCATGCGCCGCTTTGACGCGCGGGTGTTGTACCTGATGGCGCACAACGTGGATGTGCCGCTGGCCTTGTCCAATTTGGCTGCGCGCAACCAAATCAGCGCGGCGCACATTCACATCACGCGCCACTTGGCGTTGGAGGGCTCGCGCCTGAGCGAGTTGGCCGAGTTGGCGGACATGAGCAAGCAAGCCATGGGGGCACTGGTCGACCAATGCGAAGCTTGGGGCCTGGTGCAGCGCATGTCGGACGGCGCGGACGGCCGCGCCAAGCGCATTTTTTTCACGCCCGATGGGCTGGCTTGGCTGGACGCCTTCAAACAAGCCGTCGCCCAAGCCCAAGATGAGTTCCGCCAAGAAGTGGGCGCTGAGGTGGCCACGGTGGTGACCTTGGGCCTGGAGGCCTACGCCCAAGGGTGGCGTTGACCTATGGCTAATACCCATTGGATGCGCGCCGTCGCCCCCTAGAATGAATCTGAACCAGGGCCAACACGAGGAGATAGACCATGCGCATACTCATCGCTGAAGACGATCAGGTATTGGCCGACGGTTTGTTGCGCACGCTGCGCGCTTCTGGCGCAGCCGTGGACCATGTGGCCAGCGGCAGCGAGGCCGATGCCGCCTTGATGACCACCGACGAGTTTGATTTGTTGATCCTGGACCTGGGCTTGCCGAAAATGCATGGCCTGGAAGTGCTAAAGCGCATGCGTGCCCGCGGCTCATCGATGCCAGTGCTCATCCTCACCGCTGCCGACAGCGTAGAAGAGCGCGTCAAGGGCCTGGACTACGGTGCCGACGACTACATGGCCAAGCCGTTTTCATTGCAAGAGTTGGAAGCGCGGGTGCGCGCCTTGACCCGGCGCGGCATGGGTGGCGCCACTTCCACCATCAAGCACGGTCCCCTGGTGTATGACCAGGCCGGGCGGGTCGCCACCATCGACGGCAAGATGGTTGAGTTATCGGCGCGCGAGTTGGGCTTGCTGGAAGTGCTGCTGCAACGCTCGGGCCGATTGGTGAGCAAAGACCAATTGGTAGAGCACCTGTGCGAGTGGGGCGAAGAGGTGAGCAACAACGCCATTGAGGTGTACATCCATCGCTTGCGCAAAAAGATTGAAAAAGGCCCGATCCGCATCGCCACCGTGCGCGGCTTGGGCTATTGCCTGGAAAAAATCCCGGCCTGAGGGCCCGCCCGCATGCCATGAAAATTTTTCAGCGCGAACAGCGCTCGCTGTTTGGCGAAATACTGGATTGGATGCTCACCCCATTGCTTCTGCTGTGGCCGGTCAGCTTGGCGCTGACGTGGCTGGTGGCGCAAGGCATTGCCAGCCAGCCTTTTGACCGCGGCCTGGAGTACAACGCCCAGGCCTTGGCGCAATTGGTTCGGACCGATCCGCAAAGCAAAATACAGTTCAACTTGCCCGGCGCGGCGCGCGACATCTTGCGCGCCGATGAGGTCGACGAGGTGTACTTCCAGGTGCTGGGTCCCGATGGCAAACTGCTCAGTGGCGACAGCGACTTCCCTCCACCCAACATCCCGCCAGGTGCTGGCGAAGGTGTGACCCAGTTTCGCGACGATGCGATGCGCGGGGTGGCCATTCGGGTGGCATATATGTGGGTCTACCCCCAAAGCACGGACAGCCCGGCGGCGTTGGTGCAAGTGGGCGAGACCTTGGGCAAACGCTCGGTGCTGGCCACAGAAATTATCAAAGGCGTGATGCTGCCCCAGTTTGTCATCTTGCCCCTGGCGGTGCTGCTGGTGTGGCTGGCCTTGGCGCGTGGCATCAAGCCGCTGAGCCAGCTCGAAGAGCGCATTCGGCTGCGCAAACCCGACGACATGAGCCCGCTCGACGACCGGGTGGTGCCCCTGGAAGTGGCGCCGCTGGTCTCGTCCATCAATGACTTGCTGACCCGGCTGAAAGATTCGATTGCCACCCAAAAACGCTTTTTGGCCGACGCCGCGCACCAACTCAAAACACCGCTGGCGGGCTTGCGCATGCAAGCCGACTTGGCCCAGCGCGCCGGCGCCAGTGCCGATGAATTGAAAAAGTCGCTGGAGCAAATTGGCCGCTCCAGCATGCGTGCCACCCACACCGTCAACCAACTGCTTTCGCTGGCGCGCGCCGAGAGCACGGGCGCCGTGATTCCCACCCAGGTGTGTGACTTGGTGGCTTTGACTTTGGAGGTGGTGCAAGACTCGCTGCCGCGCGCCATGGACCGCGCCATCGACTTGGGCTACGAAGGCCCCGATGTGGGCACCCGCACGGCTTGGACCATTGGCCACCCGACCTTGCTCAAAGAGCTGATCCGCAACTTGGTGGACAACGCCATCAACTACACACCGTCCAGCCCGAAACACCCCGGCGTGGTCACCGCCCGGTTACTGACCCAGCCGCAAACCCAAACGGTGTGGCTGCAGGTGGAAGACTCTGGCCCCGGCATCGCACCGGGCGAGCGCGAATTGGTGTTCCAACCGTTCTACCGTGCCTTGGGCACCGAAGCCGACGGCTCCGGGCTGGGCTTGCCCATCGTGATGGAAATCGCTGCCAAGCACGGCGCGAAAGTGAGCATCGAGGACGCCCGCCCCAACAGCAACCCCCCGGGGGCTTTGTTCACCGTGTGTTTCGACAGCGCCCGCTTGTGACGCGCCATGCGGTGCGTGAGCGCCGTTAGCGGCTCAAGCGGATGGCTTGTGCATATTGAGGGTCAGGCGCTCACGCGCAATCACCCGTTGCACCGCTTCATCGGCCGCCACGCGTTGCACATAGGCCCACAAATCGGGCATCTCGTCCGGCGCAATGCCGGCCATCGTGGCCCAACGCGCCGCGGTCAACGCGTAGGCGTCCACGGGCCCCAAATGCGGCCCGCCCAGCCATTCGCCTGGGGGCAGCGCCAGCACCCGCGCTTGCAAGGCATGCATCAAGGCCCGGTACTGTGGCACCGCATGGCTGCGGATATCGGCCTGCACCGCTGGCTGGTCGCTGTATTTGTGCGGCATGAACACATGGGTAAATGTCGGGTGCACCGTATTGTTGAACCAAGACAACATTTCGATGGCCCGCGCCCGTGCCATGGGTGTGCCTGGCAGGATGTGGGCCTCGGGAAAGCGCTTGTCCAAATACCCCACCAAGGCCAAGATTTGGGTCAGCACTTCGCCGCCATCGACCAACACCGGCACTTGGCCATTGGGGTTGATGGCTTTGAATTCTGGGGTGAGTTGCTCGCCTTTGTGCAACTTGACCATGATGGGCTCAAACGGAACGCCAGCTTTTTCCAGCATCAGGTGGGGCACAAACGAACACGCGCCGGGTGAAAAGTAAAGCTGAATGCTCATGGGTGGGTATCCTGGATCTGGGGTGGTGGGCTGGCAGGCACGGGGGCTTGCACATTGCACGGCATCTGGCACAACTCACGCCCGCCGATGTGACAAGCCCGGTTGAAGGTCACCACGTGGTCCACCTGCGCGCGAATGCCAATCCACTCGCCCACTTTGTGGTCATGGTGGCTGGGCACATGGGCCAGCACCGTCTCGCCGGTGTGCAAACGCAGGGTGTATAAAAACTCGGAGCCGCGAAACGATTTGCGCAT
>CAMDJU010000250.1 GCA_945900695.1 Bordetella parapertussis
TCGTGCAGCCAGCGTTCGTTGTCTGGAATGACCGTGGCCGTGCGGATCAGCCAAACGCCCGCTTCCTGCTCCTCGACCAACACTTGACGACCCGCAAATTGTTTGCCCAGCGAGATTTGTCCATTGGCACCGATGACCTTGACGGTGGGGGTGGGCGTGATCGCTTGCATGGGATTCTCCTGTGTGCACGGCTAAATTAGTGCGGCACTAATATTGTATAACTCGGAGTCACGCCGTCAAGTTGGGGCGACATGGCCATATGAATGGCTTTTCAGGGTGGCCTCAATAAATGAGGCAGGACCCAGCGATGCCCTCTTTGCTGGCCATTTGGCGGCAGCCCGTCAATGCGCTGTCTTCCACGCTTTTTTTGTTCGATCCGGCCACCGAGGTCCACACCCAGGTGCCCAGGTGCTGGGCATACGCCAAAGCTTGGTACCGCCCGATGGGTTTTTGGTTCATGGTTTCTACTGCGCTCAACAACTTGGGCGGGAACTTACCGGGTTGGCGCGGCACCTCCACCCGCCGCCACAGGGGTTTGGCATTCAACTCCCCAGTGAATTTGAGCTTGTAGCTGCAACCCGTTTCACACAATAGGGGGATTTTGATGGCGTAATCAAAACCATCCCGCTCCGGCACCAAGGCGCTGTCACTGATGGGGTGGCCACTGGACTCGATCCCCGCCGCCACCGAACCCACGTTCTTTCGGATGCGAAAAACCAGGGCCTCTTCGGGTTTGGCCACGACCACGTCGATGGGCTGGACCTGGAAGGGGTCGCTGGCCATTCGAAACGTCCAACTCGCTTCATGCAATCGCCCAGCCAAGCCATAGCTGATGGATGGGCGGTAGGCTTGCCCAAACTGGAGCGGCGCATAAGGCACCCAGTACGCCTCGTTTTTGCCCAAGCGCTTGTCGTTGCCGTGGGTCAGCAGGCGGCCCGCAACCGCTTGGCCCGCTTCATTGAGCAATTCAAACTTGCGGATGTCCAACACCTGCCCTTTCGCGGCATGGATGCTGATGGGCAAGCCCTTCCACTGGGCCGCGCGATCGGGCAAGGGGTCGGGCCTTTCGTTTTTAAAACCGATGGGCTCGATGACCGAATCCGGCGGCGGAAACACCACGGGCTGCACGGGGAGGTCGGTTGTTTTGCGCGACTCCCCCAACACCATGACGGGCTCTTTATCGATGACACCAAAGCCTGCCTCATCCCACTGGAAACCCAAAACGCCTGAGCGGTGGTAGACCGAGGCGATCATCTGGTGGATGAATTCAGCGCCACTCTTGCGCGAACCCGAGGTCGACACCTCGGTGGCATTGGCGGTGTAGCCCTCCAGGGTCACCCGGTCTTTCAAGGTTTTGCCCGTGAAGTACGGGTTGAGGATCATCTGAAAATGGCTGCCCGGCGTGCCATTGACATCAAAGTTTTCGGCCTCTTTGTTGTCCGCCAAGATGACCGAGCGGTACAAGCTGTGCCGCATCGCGGCCGCAGTGAGAGGGCCATTTTTAACCAGCACCGACAAGCCCATGGCCTTGCGGTAGACATTCAATTGCGCCAAGGCACTGTCGGCCTCGGTGCTGGACAGGTTTTGGGCCGCTTCCATGCGCTGCGCAGGTGTTTGAAGTGGGGCCGCGCGCGGCGCTGGCGGTGTGGGCGATGTCTGCGCCGCCACTTGGGGCAAGACGCAAAAAACCATGACTGTCAAAGTCAAAGCGATTGTTTTGGACATCCGATATTTCACCAATGAAGTTTTGAGGGGTTTGATTTTTATCGCATGGATGCATCGAACACGGTGTTGCCCGCATCATGGGGCTCGCAACCAACCGTCAAAGGGAACGTCGTCGGTTGGCTAAAAAAAGCTTCAAGTCAGCCTGACTTCGTTGAGCAAGTCGGGGTGGCGATCGAGCAATTTAAAGAGCTTGACCAAGGCCAAGGGGGGCTTGGTTTTGCCCGTCTCGTAACGAGAGAAGGCATTGACACCGCCGCCAAAAATTTCTGCCGCCTCGCGTTGGCCGAGTGCCAGTTTTTTGCGCACCTGGACGATGAAGGCGGGGTCAACGATGGCTGCGTTCACTTGCTTATGGAAGGCTTTCATCTCAGACATGACGCGTTCAGTCTCGGCCATGTCAGTGATCGACTCGTCGCAGGCCGGGCAAAAGTCGGCCGTCACCGCAGGAATCACGGTGGTTTCGCCCTTGTAGGCATAGGGCAGGTCGCGGGTGTCATGGATCAACTCCGCTGCACCGCAAACAGGGCATTTCATGGTCATAGCTCCTTGAAAGACACAATCAGAACGTCATCCATCACCGTCAGTTTCAGGTACACATCACCGACCCCAGTGCTGGGGCGGCACACGTCCTGCCACACCGTATGATCAGAATGGGTGGTCATGCTCTTATAAAAATCCGCTGGCGTCAGTGCCATCACCACGGCCAACACATCTGAGAATTCCATCCCCAGCGCAGAGGCCCCCAGTCTGGCCGAATGGGTCGCTCAAACTTTGCCGACCACCACCAAGGCTTTGACCACCGTCAGCTTGCCATGTGGGCGTGACTTCTCCATCGGCCAATATTAACCCACTTGGTTATAAACCCGAAATGCCTTTGACATCCGCTCAAGGGTCTGGCTTCGGAACTTCAACAACACCGATAGATCCACCAAAACCCCAATAAACCCCAATAACTGTTTTTACATACAGTATTATGTGGGCATGTCTGCTCCGTCCCCCTTGGCCTTGGCCCCCTCACCTGCACCAGCCCACGCCCCCCAACCGCTGAACGCGCGCGCCTTGGCCGCCTTGTCGGTGCCGGGTGCGCCCCAGCCGCTGGCGTTTTTCAATGCCACGGTGCGGGCCGGGTTTCCGTCACCGGCGGCCGACCACAGCCACAAGCGCATCGACCTCAACGACCATTTGGTGCGCAACCGCGAGGCGACATTTTTGTTTCGGGTGCGCGGCGACTCGATGACGGGCGCGGGCATTTACGATGGCGATACTTTGGTGATTGACCGCTCGCTCGACGCACGCCACCACCACATCGTGCTGGCGGTGGTGAACCAAGAGTTCACCGTCAAGCGCTTGTACCGGCGTGGCGGGGTGGTCAAACTGTTGGCCGAGAACCCCATTTACCCGGCGCTGGTGTTTCAGCCCGACCAGGAGCTGAGCATTTGGGGTGTGGTGACTTTCAACCTGCACAAACTGACCTGACCCATGGCGCGCCGACCCATCACCCCTTTTGCAGCTTTGCCTGTCGCGCCACCCCCGCAGAGCGCACCCCAGCACGCAGACCAAGCGGTTGCCACACACCTGCCTGCTGGTACGTTGGTGCCTGCTGCGCTGCCGGTCACCGTATCCATGGAACGGCCGCCCAGCACCATGCCCACCCACACGGCGCCAGACGACAACGGGGGCAGCGCCAGCACCGAAGCGCCCACCGAGGCCCTCACCGAAACCACCGTTCCCACCACATTGCTGCCACACGGCATCGCGCCCGACAACTTGGCCGCGCTGCCGCGTGGCTGCGGGGTGTATGTGTTTCGGGGCGAAGGGGCCTTGCCCTTGTACATCGGCAAAAGCGTGGACCTGCGCGCACGGGTGCTGAGCCACTTGCGCAGCGCCGACGAGGCCGCCATGCTGGCCCAAAGCCGGCGCGTGGACACCTACCGCACGGCCGGTGAAATCGGCGCTTTGCTGCTGGAGGCGCAGTGGGTCAAACAACACATGCCGCTCTACAACATCCGCTTGCGCCGCAGCCGCAGCTTGGTGGCTTGGCGGCTCAGCCCCGATGGGGGGAGCGCTGGACAGCCGCCGCAGTTGGTGGACTCGGGCCGGCACGACTTTGCCCACACCAGCGATCTGTACGGTTTGTACGCCTCGCGCCGCGCCGCCCAAGCAGATTTGCGCGCACTGGCCGCCGAGCACCGCTTGTGCCTGGTGGCGCTGGGCCTGGAAAAGCCCCTGCGTCGGGGCTGCTTTGGCCGCCAACTGCGCCAGTGCGACGGGGTGTGTACCGGCGACGAGCCCACCGCCGCGCACCACGCGCGTTTGTTCAGCGCTTTGCTGGCGCAGCAAGTGCAGCGTTGGCCCTACCCAGGGGCGGTGGACATCATCGAGCGCGATGGCGACTGGGTGCAAGCGCACCGGGTGCACAACTGGTGCTATTTGGGCAGCCACACGCGCCAAGGGCAGCCGCCCGACGCGGCCCATACCGTGGTGCAGCCAACGCCGCACTGGGCAGCAC
>CAMDJU010000251.1 GCA_945900695.1 Bordetella parapertussis
GCCCCCATCGATTGACAAAGGCGAGGTCACCGACAAAGGCTCGATCAACCAGCGCGCCGTGCTCAAACACCGCGACGCCTTGGTCCAAGCCCTGCACGCGGGTCAGGCCGACCACACCTGGTTGCCCCAAAGCTGATCTGAAGCGCTGCACCACCCGCCCCTCATCCATTC
Source organism: Bordetella parapertussis (assembly GCA_945900695.1). Taxonomy (GTDB): domain Bacteria; phylum Pseudomonadota; class Gammaproteobacteria; order Burkholderiales; family Burkholderiaceae_C; genus Limnohabitans; species Limnohabitans parapertussis_A. Next base: position 172 of record CAMDJU010000251.1, read on the forward strand.
TTTTTTTCAACCAGCAGACCTTTCACACCAAAGGAGACAAACCATGCAACAACGACGCGACTTCCTCAAACACGCCGCCGCACCCGTGGCCCTGGCCGCCATGAACCCCTGGGCCGCTTGGGCGCAAAACACCGGCCTGCCCCTGGAACAGGTGAAGATCGTCAATGGCTTTCCCGCTGGCGGCACGGCCGATGTGACCAGCCGCCGCATCGGTGACAAATTGGCCGGCTCGGCTTACACCCGGGGCATGGGTGTGGTGGAAAACAAAACCGGCGCAGCCGGTCGCATCGCGGTGGAGGCGGTCAAAAATGCCGCCCCCGATGGCGCCACTTTGCTGCTCACGCCCTACTCCATGATGTCGATTTACCCGCACATCTACAGCAAACTGTCTTACGACCCGTTCAAAGACTTTGTGCCCGTCTGCCTGGGTTCCATGTTGTCGCATGGCTTGGCCGTGGGGCCCATGGTCCCCGCCAGCGTGAGAACCGTCAACGACTACCTGGCCTGGGCCCGCGCCAATCCCAAAGACGCCAACTACGGCTCGCCCGCTGCCGGCTCAACCCCGCACTTTTTGGGCGCCTTGATGGGCCTGAGCCAAAACGTGGACTTGAAACACGTGCCCTACCGCGGCTCGGTGCCCGGCGTGGCCGACATGATTGGCGGCCAACTGGCCTCCATGGTCACACCCCATGGTGACTTCATCGCCAACCACAAGGCCGGCAAGATCCGCATCTTGGCCACCTCCGGCAAAGCGCGTTCGCCCTTTGTCCCCGAAGTGCCCACCTTCACGGAACAAGGCTTTCCTGACCTGACCGTGGAGGAATGGTTTGGCTTTTACGCCCCCGCCAAAACCCCTGCAGCCGTGGTCAACGCCGCCAACGCCGCCATCAATGCAGCCCTCAAAGACAAGATGGTCATCGACAGCTTGGCCGTATCGGGCCTGACCCCGCTGGGTGGCACACCAGACGACATGGCACGCGACATGAAGCGCCAGTACGACCATTGGGGCCCCATCGTCAAGCGCATTGGCTTCACGGCCGAGTCTTGAGCTCCGTGTTGAGCGCGCCATGACCCGCGCCGCTGCTGTGCCTGAAACGCCTGCCCCAGGGGAGCCAATGGGCAAAACCAGCAGCGGCGTGCGCACCGACTTTTTGGACGGGCTGCTGGGCTACAACGCCCGGCGCACCAGTTTGCACCTGGTGTCTAGCTTCGTCCGCGACTTGGCCGATTTGCAACTCAAACCGGTGGGGTTTTCACTGCTGTGCTTGGTGGGCCACAACCCCGGCATCACCTCGCGCCAGCTGTGCCAAACCCTGGACATCCAGCCGCCCAATTTGGTCGGGCTGGTCAGCGCCCTGACCGAGCGCGGCTGCCTGCAGCGCCTGGCCCACCCCACCGATGGGCGGGCTTGGGGCTTGCACCTGACCGCACAAGGCGAAAGCCTGCTGGCCCAGGCCGAAACACGCATCCTGGCCAGCGAGCGACAAGCCTGCGCCGGTTTGACCGGCGCTGAACAGGCCACCCTGAAGCAATTGCTGCAAAAAATCTACCTGGCCTGACAAGGCTTGGCAAACCCCGTTTGAATGGGTCATCGCGGCCTGAAACCGCTGTGACAAAGAGGAACACGGCCAGCCAAGCCACGGGCCCATAATCGCCGCTTTGCCCTAAAAGCCGGGCAGCGTTCAACGCTGATCTGCACCCTGCGGGCCAGCTCTCCAACCTCGCCATGCCTTTAGCCCGCCCCTTTATTCCCATGCCCCAGTGGTTGGGCACTTTATTGCTGGCATTTCTGGGCGCCCAAGCCTGCCTGTGGGCCAACACCCCCATCCCCTGGATGCTCGGGCCCTTGATCGTCACCGCCACCGCCAGCATGGCCGGCGCACCCACCTACAGTTGGCCGCTGATGCGCAAGTTCGGTCAAGCCACGATTGGCATGTCTTTGGGCCTGTACTTCAGCCCAGACATGGTGGCGCTGATTGGCCGCTTGTGGTGGGCCATCGGTCTGGCCATTGTTTGGTCGCTGGCCATGGGCTACCTGTGCGGCGTGTGGCTCTACCGCCTGAACAAACAACGCAACCCCGATTTGCAGCGCAGCACCACTTATTTTTCGGGCGCCATCGGTGGCGCATCGGAGATGACCCAATTGGCCGAACGCATGGGTGGGCGCTCAGATTGGGTGGCCTCTGCACACAGCCTGCGGGTGTTGCTGGTCACCATCACCAGTCCCTTTGCCATGCAGTGGGGCCAGTTCAATGGCCATGCCATGTGGCAAAGCAGCCCGGTCGCCTTTGATCCCTTGGGCTTGGCCGCACTGATCGTGTTGAGCGGTCTGTCGGTGGCCCTGTTGCGGCGCTTTCATTCGGCCAACCCCTGGTTTTTGGGCAGCCTGGCGGTGGGAATCGCGGTCACCGCCCTGGGCCAGAGTTGGACGTCCATCCCCAGCGCCATGTCACAGGCGGCCCAGATGTTCATTGGCATCAGCCTGGGGGTTCAGTTCACCCCGCGGTTTTTGCGCACCGCACCGCACTGGCTGGCCTCGGTGGGCTTGAGCACCTTGAGCATGATGGGCCTGTCGGTGCTGTTTTCATGGTTGCTGGCCCAGGCCGTCGATTTGCCCACCGCCACCTTGGTGCTGGGCACGGCACCGGGCGGCATGGCCGAGATGACCATCACCGCCAAGGTGCTGCAATTGGGTGTGCCCATCGTCACCGCGTTTCAAGTCAGTCGCTTGGTCGCCATCTTGATCCTGGTTGGCCCTATTTACAGGTGGTGGGTGGCACCCAACAATGGGCGCGACAAAACCACTGGATAAACCCGCCATGACCCAGCCCCTGTTTGCCAACGCTCCCTCCATCTGGCCGGTGGATGCACCGCGTGCCTTGTTGATCGGCCGCGTTTGGGTGCCCGGCACCGGCCCGGTGCTGGTGCGGGTGCAACCCGATGGCGTGTACGACCTGTCGGCCCTGGCCCTGACCTGCAGCGACTTGCTCGACCTGCCAAGCGCTGCCCAACGCGTGCGCGCCCTGGCCGCGCCGCGCTTGGCTGACATGGCCTCGGTGCTGGCCGCCACCCAGCCCGACCACGCCAACGACCATGCCCTGCGCTTGCTGGCCCCGCTGGACTTGCAAGCGATCAAAGCCGCCGGCGTGACCTTTGTGGCCAGCATGCTCGAGCGGGTGATCGAAGAGCGCGCCCGTGGCGACGCCACCCAAGCCGAAGCCGCACGCCGAGCGGTGGTGGCGGTGATGGGAGACGATTTGAGCCAAGTGCGCCCGGGCTCGCCCCAGGCCGCGCACCTCAAATCGGTGTTGCTGGCCCAAGGCATGTGGTCGCCTTACCTGGAAGTGGGCATTGGGCCAGACGCCGAAATTTTCACCAAAGCGCCGTGTCTGAGCGCGGTGGGCTGGGGTGGCGAGGTGGGCATCCACCCGCAAAGTGAATGGAACAACCCCGAGCCCGAGATCGTTTTGGCCGTCAACAGCCGTGGCGAAACCGTGGGCGCCAGCTTGGGCAACGATGTCAACCTGCGCGACTTTGAAGGGCGCAGTGCTTTGCTGCTGGGCAAGGCCAAAGACAACAACGGTTCGTGCGCCATCGGCCCGTTCATCCGTTTGTTTGACGACCACTTTGGCATCGACGATGTGCGCCAATGCGATGTGTCGCTGCGCATCGAGGGCAGCGACGGTTTTGTCCTGCAAGGCAGCAGCGCCCTGTCCAAAATCAGCCGCGACCCGCTCGACCTGGTGGGCCAGGCCATGGGCCCCAACCACCAGTACCCCGATGGCATGCTGCTGTTTTTGGGCACCATGTTCGCCCCCACCCAAGACCGCCCCATCCCCGGCCAGCCCAGCGGCCAAGGCTTTACCCACCAAGTGGGCGACGCGGTGCACATTTCCACCCCGCGCCTGGGCTGCTTGAGCAACCGCGTCAACACCAGCGACCAGGTAAGCCCGTGGACTTACGGGCTGGGCCAACTCATGCGCGATGTGGCCCGGCGTCAGCCCCCCGCCTGAAAGCCTGATCGTCGCATGGCCCTGTGCACGAAGGCCTC
>CAMDJU010000252.1 GCA_945900695.1 Bordetella parapertussis
TCGCCGGTGCTGGCGCCAGCCACCAAGCCAGCGATGTCAACAAACTCCACGATGGCGGGCACGATGCGTTCGGGCTGAACAATGGTGGAGAGTTGGGCCAAACGCAGATCGGGGACTTCGACCACACCGACATTGGGCTCGATGGTGCAAAACGGGTAGTTTTCAGCCGCAATGCCGGCCTTGGTCAAGGCATTGAAGAGGGTGGATTTACCGACGTTGGGCAGGCCGACGATGCCGCATTTCAAACTCATGGAAGGTCCTCAACCCGCTGCGCGGGGGTGGTTGGGCGCGCTGTTTCGCCAAAGGGGTGGGATTGTAGCCAGCGCCTTGCGCTGCAAGTGCGCCCGTGCAGCGCCAAAGTCAAAGCGTGTACTGAATATTGAGCACCTGCCCGACCCGCAACACCGGTTCGAATTCCTCGCTCACACCTTGGGTGGCGATGGCGTTCATGCCAAAGCTGATGGCACCGTCCAAGCGCCGGTCTTGCCGGTAGCTTTGCAGCACATCGCTGAGCACGGGGTTGACGGCGGCGGTGTCGGGGTCCACATTGGGCATGGGGCAGCGCGAACACGGCTTGACCGGCTGCAACACCACTTGGCCCTCATCGGACTGCCACGATAAACCGAGCACATGGTCTTCTTCATGCGCGGGGATGCCGCTCAGCACGATGTTGGGCCGAAAGCGGCGCAGGTCCACCGCGCCATGGCCTTGGGTGGCCAAGCGGGTATTCAGGTCATCCACAGAGGCTTGGCTGCACACCAAATAAGGGTAGCCATCGCTGAACTGATTTTTCGCAGCCACGGTGCCCGTCCATTGGGTGCTGCTCAGGCGCACATGGTCAGGATCAAAACGCGCCAAGCGCAACGGACCCAGGGCTTTGCCGCCAGGGGTTTGGCCCAAAAAGTCGCTGAACCACTGCGCGGCCACGTCGCCCATGTCATAAGCGGGCATGATGTGCCCCCACAACTGAACCTTCACCGGCTCTTGCACTTCGAACAACGCCAAATGCAAAGCCAACATGCCAGGTGCACGCAAAACCACATCGGAGATGCGCAGACTGGGCTGGATCAGCGCCATCTGGGGCACATCGCGCTGGCTGACCATCTCGCCGTGCGCGTCCACCACCATCCAACAGCGGTCGTGCAGCAAGCCCATGTCGGTCAAGGTGGCTTCTTGCACCATCACACCGGCACAGGATTTGACGGGATAGACCCACAACTGGGAAACGGTGGCTTGGGCGTCGGTCATGGCGTCATGGGCTGGTGGAAGAACAAGGTTGAATTGTGCCTGGGCGGCCGGCTTTGAAGGGCCCACCTAGAATCACGCCCCATGAAACCCGCATTCGATGTCTGTATCCGCGGTGCCGGCGTGGTGGGGCAAAGCCTGGCCCTGCTGTTGGCGGGCTTGCGCTTGCGCGTGGGCCTGGTCGAAACCCATCCCAGCGCTGCACCCGATGTGCGCGCCTTTGCCCTCAATGCCGCATCCAAAAACCTGTTGCAAAGCCTGCGCTGCTGGCCAAGCGCGGAGCATGCCACCCCCGTGCAATGCATGCGGGTGTGGGGCGATGGCGGCGCACAAGTGCAATTGCCCGCGCCAACCCCAGAAGGCTTGAGTTGGATTGTTGATGTGCCCGTGCTCCAAGCGCAACTGGCACAAGCCATTCAATACCAACCCCTGATCACCATGCTCAGCGAGCCATGCAGCGCCAGCTTGACCGTGGTGTGCGAAGGTCGCAACAGCGCCACCCGGGCCCACATGGGTGCAGCGCACGAGGTCTTGCCCTATGACCAACACGCAGTGGCTGCGCGGGTGCAATGCAGCGTCCCCCACCACGGACAAGCCTTTCAGTGGTTCAACCACGAGAACGGCGAACTCGACATCCTGGCCCTGTTGCCCATGGGCGGAGCGTCTGGACAGCAAGCGGCTTTGGTCTGGTCGCTCAGCCCCGCGCGGGCGGCCCAGCTGCAAACCATGCCTGTGGCCGAATTTGAACAAGCCTTGCACCACGCCAGCCACGACCAATTGGGCGCTTTGTCCCTCACCAGTGAACGCCGCAGCTGGCCCTTGCTGATGGCCCGCGCCGAGCAATGGTGTGGCCATGACAGCGATGGCAACGCCTGGGTGCTGGCAGGAGACGCCGCCCACAGCGTGCACCCGCTGGCGGGCTTGGGCCTGAACCTGGGTTTGGCCGATGTCCAAGCCTTGCACGACGTGTTGCAAACCCGCCAAGGCATCAACCACTGGCGGCCTTTGAGCGACCGACACTTGCTGCGCCAATACGAACGCCAACGCAAGGCCGGCATGTGGCCCACCTGGGTGGCTTGCGACGGCTTGCAGCGTTTGTTTGCCCACCCCCATTCGCTGGCCAAAGACCTGCGCCAATGGGGCATGAGAAACTTTGACACCATCACACCCTTGAAACAATGGGTGATCCAACAGGCCATGCAATGATGTTTTTATTCCAGACCCGCCCAGCCCGCAGCCTCACCCGCTGGCAGCGGGCTTTGTCACTGGCCTTGCTGCTGATTTGGGCCACCTGGTCGGGCATGGCTGGGGCCCAAGAAGCCGCGATCCGCAAAACCCTCAAAGACCGCATCCCCGATTTGCCCAAAATTGTGTCCATCAGCAAAACCCCGATCAACGGGCTCTACGAGGTGCTGCTGGAAGACAACGAGATTTATTACGCCGATGCCAGCGGCAATTACTTGGTGCAAGGCAGCCTGATCGACACCCGCACCAAGCGCAACCTGACCGAGGAGCGCAGTGACAAGCTCAACGCCATTGCCTTTGGCAGCTTGCCGATCAAAGACGCGATCACCATCGTGCGCGGCAACGGGCAGCGCAAACTGGCGGTGTTTGAAGACCCCAACTGCGGCTACTGCAAGCGTTTCGAGCGCGACTTGCAAAAGGTCGACAACATCACCGTGTACCTGTTTCTCTACCCCATCTTGGGGGCGGATTCGATGGACAAATCACGCCACATCTGGTGCGCCAAAGACCCGTCCAAGGCCTGGCTGGACTACATGACGCGCGACACCGCACCGCCCGTGGCCACCTGTGACAGCTCGGCCCTGATGCGCAATGTGGAATTTGGACGCAAGCACAAAATCACAGGCACGCCGACTTTGTTGGCCCAAGATGGCAAGCGCGTTCCCGGCGCGATACCGGTGGCGCAAATTGAACAGCTGATTTCAGGCAAGCCCTGAGATGCAACACCCTGCCCCCCACAAGCAAGGCGACATCGCCACCTTGGTGCACCGGCTGGGGTACGCGGGTTTGATCCCGTTTGTGGGGCTGGCCGGGTTGATGTGGTTGGTAGAAGGAGATGTGCACGCCTTTGTGGCCATGGCTTTGAGCGCCTATGCCGCCACCATTGCCGCATTTTTGGGTGGCATCCATTGGGGCATGGGCTTGCCGCTGGACGCACCGGCGCGGCGCTTTCACTTGGTGTGGGGCGTGGTTCCCTCCCTGGTGGCCTGGGTGGCTTTACTGATGCCCGCATACGCCAGCTTGCCCGTATTGGCCTTGCTGTTGGCGGCCTGTTACGGGGTGGACCGGCGCAGCTGGGACCAGTGGGGCTGGACCGACTGGCTACCCCTGCGTGCGCGCCTCAGCGCTGTGGCGGTGTTGTCTTGTTTGCTCGGTGCTTCGGCCACCTGACCAATATGGCTGCCACCCGACCTCGCACCGCCCCACGGCCAGCCGTTCACTTTGAGGTGCAAGCCCACGCCTGGGCCGCCCATGTGTTTGACATCACCTGCACCATTGCCCAACCGGCCGCCCAACAGCGGGTGCAACTGCCGGTGTGGATTGCCGGCAGCTACATGGTGCGCGAGTTTTCCAAGCAATTGTTTGATGTGCGCGCCACGCAATCGGGCCGCAATCTGGCCGTGGTGCAAAACGACAAAGCCACTTGGGACATCACCGCCGACCCCAGCCAAACCCTGGTGTTGAACTACCGGGTCCATGCCCACGACAACTCGGTGCGCACCGCATGGTTGGATGGCACGCGGGGGTTTTTCAACGGCACCAGCCTTTTTTTCTGGGTGCATGGCCAACGCGATGTAGCGCATGGCGTGCGCCTGAACCCCGCAGGCGTGCCCACAGATTGGCGCGTGGCCACCGCCTTGGTGCCTGTGCGCACCAACGCCAAAGGCTGGGGCGACTACCAGGCCGCTGATTACGACGAATTGGTTGACACCCCGGTGGAG
>CAMDJU010000253.1 GCA_945900695.1 Bordetella parapertussis
AGGCCTCCTCCGGTCGCTTCGCTCCAACGTCGTCGGCCCGCACACCCACTCGTGCCGGTTTGAGTAAGGTGTTGCTTTAACACTGTTGGTATGCATAAGCGTTTGCTTTATTCCAGCATCGCAAGCTCACACCTTGTTCGAACTCACACATCTTCTTCACAGCACCGATGGTGGGTGCGTCGCCCGACAACATCGGAGCGCAGCGATTGGCGGAGGGCGGCGTACCCACCAGCGGGGCGGGCTCAGTCAAACCTTAAGCCATAAATTAGAACCTGACACCAATGGCGAAAAAAAACAGAGGCCACCCATCATCCGCACTGTTTTGGTAACAGTTCATGCCTTGGGCGCACCACGAAGCGCCTCGCTAAGCTGAACCCTGGTGACGCAATGCACCAAAGATGAGCGCACCAGCGCTTGCGCAGGCTGTGCTGTCTGGGTGCAAGGGGCACACAAGTTGCATCACAATCGTGCCGATGCCATCGATATGGAACTGACATGGAACTCACACCCCGCGAAAAAGACAAGCTCTTGATCTTCACTGCCGGTTTGCTGGCCGAACGCCGAAAAGCCCGTGGCTTGAAGCTCAACTACCCAGAGGCGGTGGCCTTCATCAGTGCGGCCGTCATGGAAGGCGCCAGAGACGGCAAAACCGTGGCGCAACTCATGAGCGAAGGCCGTACCCTGCTGACCCGCGCGGATGTGATGGAGGGCATTGCCGAGATGATTCCCGATATCCAAGTCGAGGCCACATTTCCCGACGGCACCAAGCTGGTGACCGTGCACCAACCGATTGTTTGACCGACTTCCCCCCATTGATATTGCTTGGAGAACTCCCCATGAATAAATTGATTGTGTTGTCAGCCGCGAGTTTCAGCCATTGGGCCCAAGCCCACGACGGCCATGGTTTGGGCGGGTCGCATTGGCACCCCACCGATGCACTGGGCTTTATTGCGGTGCTGGTGGTGGTGGCCGCCGTGTGGTGGGCGCAGCGTAAATGAGCACCCGCTTCATCCCCGGTGAACTGATCACCGACGCAGGTCAACACGAACTCAACACGGGGCGGCGCACCCACACCTTGGTAGTGAAAAACAGCGGCGACCGCCCCATCCAAGTGGGCTCGCACTACCACTTTGCAGAAACCAACACGGGCTTGCTGTTTGACCGCGCTGCTGCCCGCGGCATGCGCTTGAACATCGCGTCCGGCACGGCAGTGCGCTTTGAACCTGGGCAAGAGCGCACCGTGGAATTGGTGGACTACGCGGGATTGCGTGAGGTCTACGGCTTTCGCGGCGAAGTGCAAGGTGCATTGAAAGGGGACGCATGATGGCGCAAATTGAAAAGCGTGCTTATGCCGAAATGTTTGGCCCCACCGTGGGCGACCGCCTGCGCTTGGCCGATACCGACCTCATCGTCGAGGTGGAACAAGACTACACCTTGCGAGCCGGCAGCTATGGCGAAGAAGTGAAATTTGGTGGCGGCAAAACCATTCGAGACGGCATGGCGCAAAGCCAACGCACCCGCAACGGCCCCGTCGGCAGCGGTGCGCAAGGTGGTGGTGCCATGGACTGTGTGTTGACCAATGCGCTCATCATCGACCACTGGGGCATTGTGAAAGCCGATATCGGCATCAAGAATTCACGCATCGCGGCGATTGGCAAAGCGGGCAACCCCGACACCCAACCGGGTGTGGACATCGTCATCGGGCCGGGGACTGAAATCATTTCTTGCGAAGGCATGATCGTCACCGCAGGTGCCATCGACACCCACATTCACTTCATTGCGCCCCAACAAATCGAAGAAGCCTTGGCCAGCGGTGTGACCACCATGCTGGGCGGCGGCACGGGGCCAGCAACGGGCACCTTTGCCACCACCTGCACGCCAGGCCCTTGGAACATAGAGCGCATGCTGCAAGCGGCCGATGCCTTCCCCATGAACCTGGGTTTTTTGGGCAAAGGCAATGCGGCCTTGCCTGATTCGCTGCATGAGCAAATCAACGCCGGTGCCATTGGTTTGAAGTTGCACGAAGACTGGGGCACCACACCGGCGGCCATCGACAACTGTTTGAACGTGGCCGAGGCCACCAACACCCAAGTGGCCATCCACACCGACACGCTGAATGAATCAGGTTTTGTGGAAGACACCATTGCGGCTTTCAAAGGCCGCACCATCCACACCTTCCACACCGAAGGCGCGGGTGGCGGTCATGCGCCGGACATTTTGAAAGTGGTGGGCGAGGCCAATGTGCTGCCCTCTTCCACCAACCCCACACGCCCTTACACCATCAACACGCTGGACGAACACGTCGACATGTTGATGGTGTGCCACCACTTGGATGCGTCTATTGCCGAGGATTTGGCGTTTGCTGAGAGCCGCATCCGCAAAGAAACCATCGCCGCTGAGGACATCTTGCACGACCTGGGTGCGATCAGCATGTTCTCTTCTGACTCGCAAGCCATGGGTCGCGTGGGCGAGGTCATCATGCGCTGCTGGCAAACCGCGCACAAGATGAAACAACAACGCGGCAAATTGCCCACCTTTGGACCTGACGGTTTGGTGGGTGACAACGATAGGCACGACAACGGCCGGGTCAAACGCTATGTGGCCAAGCTCGCCATCAACCCGGCCATTGCGCACGGCATCGGCCACGAGGTGGGCAGCATCGAGGTGGGCAAATGGGCCGACATCGTGTTGTGGAAACCGGCGTTTTTTGGCGTCAAGCCGTTCATCATCATGAAGGGCGGCTTCATTGCCATGGCCGCCATGGGTGACCCCAATGCCTCCATTCCCACGCCGCAGCCCGTCCACTACCGCCCCATGTTTGGCGCGTTTGGTGGTGCTTTGCACCGTGGCTCACTCAGCTTTGTGTCGCAAGCAGGATTGGCAGGTGGCATTGGCGAGCGCTATGGCCTGCACAAAACATTGAGCGCGGTGAAAAACATCCGTGGCATTGGCAAACGCCACATGCTGCACAACGACTACGCGCCGCACATGGATGTGGACGCGCAGACCTACGCGGTGCGAGCCGATGGTCAACTGCTCACCTGCGAACCTGCCAGCGTGTTGCCCATGGCGCAGCGGTATTTCCTGTTCTGAAGATTTTGGCCCAAGGTATTACCGTGGTAGTATTTCAATTCACTTTATCAATGGAGTACTGCCATGGCGACCCTGTCCGTCAAACTGCCTGAAACCACCAAGTCCAAATTGCACAAACTGGCCAAAGCCCAAGGTGTCACCGCCCATGCACTGATGGTTTCGGCCATTGAAACCGCCCTGAACAAGTCAGACCAACAAAGCAGCTTCATGCAAAAAGCCCTGGTGGCGCAGAAAAAGACTGTGAAGTCTGGTGAGGCTTTTGATGGCGATGCATTGAGTGCTTACTTGAAAGCAAAAGTCAGGGGAGAGAAAACCAAACGACCTGTCCCCGTTCAACTGAGATCCATCAAACCTGCACAAGCATGACGCGTTGGTTGGTCAGCGTTGATGCTGCACAAGACTTGGAAGAATTGGTTGACTTTTTACGCACCCATCAAGCTGGATACGCCGTTGAAACCATCGATTTGATTTTGAATGCATTGAATATTTTGGAACAACATCCTGAAATAGGCCGCCTGGTGCAACACCACTTTCGCGAACTCATCATCTCCCGTGGCAAAACCGGCTACATCGCTCTTTATGAATACGATGAAGCCAGCGATTTGGTTTTGGTCCTGGCCATCCGACACCAGCGTGAAGCGGGATACCACTCAATACCATGATCCATTTCTCCAAACTCATTCGCCATGGCCACGGCTTGGCGCCTGTGCTCTTGAAACGTGCAACCTCCATCACGCTGGACTGGGATGTGCGGCAAAAAAGCCGTTTTGAGTCCACCGACAGCGCAGGGCGCCAAGTGGGCGTGTTTTTGCAGCGTGGCCAAGTGGTGCGCGGCGGTGATGTGTTGGTGGGCGAAGACGGATCGTTGCTCAAAGTGCAGGCCGCGCCCCAAGCGGTGTTGCGCATCACCCATTGCACAGCACACGGCACACCGTTTGACCTGACCCGCGCCGCCTACCACTTGGGCAACCGCCATGTGCCCATCGAGTTGCAAGCCGACCATTTGAAAATTGAGCCCGACCATGTGTTGGCCGATATGCTGCGCGCCATGCACTTGATCGTGCACGAGGTTCACGACAGCTTTGAGCCAGAAAACGG
>CAMDJU010000254.1 GCA_945900695.1 Bordetella parapertussis
ATGACCTTGACCACGCCTGGCGCGACCAGTTCTGCGGCCGGGTAGACCACGCTTCCTATCACGCGCTCGGGTTCGATGTGGGCCGCAATCAGACCACCTGGATCTACCGCCTCAATGGAGCGCCCCTCCCAGGGGCCAGCCAGCTGGTGGAAGTACCACCAGGGGACTCCGTTGATCATGCTCACCACCATGGTTTCGGGGCCAAACAGGCCGCGCAAGTCAGGCAGCAGGTCGCGCACCTGGTGGGCCTTGACGGTGAGCAGCACGACATCCTGCGGCCCAGCATCCGAATAGCGTTGCACGGCGCGCACGCCTTTTGCGTGCAGCTCGCTGCCATTTTCTTCAATGAGGCGAAATCCGTTGGCGTTGATGGCTTCAAGGTTTTTGTTGCGGGCGATGAAGGTGACTTCCTCTCCGGCGGCCGATAACCTGGCGCCCAGAAAGCCACCAATGGCTCCCGCGCCGACGACGGTGATCTTCATGCGTTCAAATTCCTCTGTTTTTCAGCTGGGTCGGGTGGGTATTTTCTATCCAGAGGGTACTTCGGCTTCTTAAACAAATAGCCCACGCCGCCAAACACTGGGCTCACCCAAGACCCAGCTTGGCAGCCAGGCCGATGCGCTGCAGTTTGCCCGTGGCACCCTTGGGTATTTCGTCCAGGATCAGGATTTTCTTGGGCACCTTGAATTCGGCGGCGCGTCCACCCACAAAGGCCTGCAGATCGCGCTCGGTGGCGGTCTGACCTTCGCGCAGCACAACAGCGGCTGCGATTTCTTCGCCGAGCTTGCTGTGGGGCATGCCAAAGCACACCACCTGAGCCACTGCGGGATGGTCCATCAAAATCTCGTCCACCTCGCGTGGGCTGATTTTCTCGCCGCCGCGGTTGATGATTTCCTTGAGTCGCCCTGTGAGGGTGACATAGCCATCGTCATCCATCATGCCCTGGTCACCGGTGCTGAACCAACCGTTTGTGAAGGCCTCTGCATTGGCTTTGGGGTTGCTCTCGTAGCCGGCCGTGACATTGGGGCCACGGATGACGATCTCGCCGGTGCTGCCGCTTTTCAGCAGCGTGCCATCCTCGGCCATGATGGCCACCTCCGGGCCAGCGGCAATGCCCACGCTGCCGGGTTTTCGCACAGCTGGCGGCAAGGGGTTGCTGGCCATTTGGTGCGTGGCCTCGGTCATGCCATAGCTTTCAATCAGGGGGGCACCAAACACTTCCTCCATCTCGCGGATCACTTGCGGTGGCATGGAGCTCGAGGAGCTGCGAATGAAGCGCAGCGGGTGCCTCGCGATCACGTCGGCGCTTTTAGAGGCGCGCGACAAGATGGTCTGGTGCATGGTGGGCACAGCCGTGAACCAGGTGGGGCGGGCCTCGTCCATCCAAGCAAAGAACTTCAGTGCATTGAAGCCGGGGGAACAAAACACCATGGACCCGGCTGACAGCGGCGTCAGCACGCCTGCGATCAGGCCATGGATGTGGAACAGCGGCATGATGTTGAGACCGCGGTCTGCACCCGTAAAGGCCAGGGTGCGGGCGATGTGTTGGGCCGAGGCGCACAAGTTGGCTTGCGACAGAGGCACTATTTTTGGCCGCGAGGTGGTGCCCGAGGTGTGCAGCACCATGGACACATCCGATGGCTGGGCAAGCCCAGGGAAGGCTGCGGAAATGCCAGGCGCTTGGGCACACTGCAAGGTGAAGCTACCAGCGCCAGCTGCCAAGTCAGGCACCAATTCAATGATCGCCACACCCATGCGCTGCGCAACCGCCACGGCGGGCGAGGCACTTCCTTGCTCAACGACCAGCGCGCGGGCATTGAGGTCAGACAGATAGAACTCAAACTCTTCGGCCCGGTAAGCCGGATTGAGCGGCGCGGTGGCCACGCCACAAGCGGCAGCGATGAAGCAGGCTGCCATTTCCGGCCCGTTGGGCAACACAATAGCGAGTCGGTCATTGCGGCCGATACCCATGCCATTGAGCGTGGACAAAGTGCGGTCTACCAAGAGGCGCAGTTCACCGTGGGTGAGGTCGATGCGGCCCGGGGCGCTCAGGGCTGCTTGATCAGAGGTGCCGCACTCAAGCAGGCGGTGAAGACTTGTTTCCATGGGCGGCTCGGCGATTTCGGTGGAAGTGCAATCCACCGTGTTAATGGGACATGAGATGATCAATTTGCACGCGAAAAGTTATACGCTGTTCGAAGGGCTCTAACCTGTTGTGGGCAAAACTTGAATCTAGATAGGAAAACAAACTACTTGAGAGCATTTGAAAACTCTTGTGTACTGACACCTGCTTGTCTCAGAACCCCGTTAACAGTTCCAATTTTTACTTCCTTGTGATTCGGAACAACGCAACCTTGTCCTTCTCGCTTCATCACGATATGGCTTCCTGACTGCCTTGTGACAACAAAGCCTAATATTTCTAGAGCCCGAACTATTTCAGCACCTGATAGCTCAGGGAATTTAGGCATGGCTCACTTCAAAAGTGGTCATGACAGGATGGCTGTGTATCTTCATGGGGAACTCATCGAGATACAAAGAAGTAGCCTCTTTCAAATTATGAATGGCTTCTTGATAAGTTTCACCTTGAGTGGTAGTGCCAGTTTCTGGGTTCAAGGCAATGAATCCACCTTCCTCAGCCTCGGTGATAACTGCTGTGAGCAACATCATATTTCTCCGTAGGAGTGCTTTTAGACTGACATTTTACGGCGGAACCAGTTTATTGCCTACCAATTTAAAGTCGTCATTTCCTGTGCTTGCCTCCGTTCAGCCGCCGCCTCAGGCCACTTGAATCACAAT
The DNA here is from genome assembly GCA_945900695.1 of Bordetella parapertussis. GTDB lineage: Bacteria > Pseudomonadota > Gammaproteobacteria > Burkholderiales > Burkholderiaceae_C > Limnohabitans > Limnohabitans parapertussis_A. The sequence continues at coordinate 2,797 of CAMDJU010000254.1, forward strand.
TTTCCCAATGTGCTGGTTGGTGACCATGTGGTCTTGGGCTTCGGTGATCTGGTCAAACGCAAACACTTTGCTCACCAAGGGCCGCATGTGGTCGTTGCCCAGCAAGGGGCCCAAGTCGCGCGCCATGGCCTGAAAACAGGCGATGCGCTCGGCCATGCTGCGGGTTCTAAAAGTCACGCCAATCAATTGCAAGCGCTTGAGCGCCAAGTCGTCCAAATTGATCTCGCCGCCCATGCCGCCCAAGCGGCCAATTTGCACCCAGCGGCCTTTGATGGCCATGGCCTGCATGTGCTCGGTGATGGCGCCGCCGCCCACCGAGTCCAGCAGCAAATCCACCCCATGATCGGGCGCGATGGCCTGCACCCGATCGGTCAATTTTTCGCGGCTCAGGTCCACCAAGTGGGTAAAGCCCAGGCCTGAAAGATCAGACATTTTTTGCGTGCTGCGGCTGCTGCCGATGATGGTGCGCACGCCCATGGCGCGGGCAATTTGTGCTGCCGCCATGCCCACACCCGAAGACGCCGCGTTGATCAACAGCACATCCTCGGTGGACACGCGGCCATTGGTCACCATGGCGTCATGCGCGGTCATGTAGACATTGGGGAAAGCCGCCGCTTCGTGCCAAGACCAATGCGCGGGCTTGGGCATCACCAAGCGCTGGTCCACGGCCAGGTATTGCACATTGGCACCTGTCACGCAGTGGCCCATCACGGCTTGGCCCAGCGTGACCGCCGTGGCCCCTTCGCCCAGCCCCACCACTTCGCCCGCAAATTCGACGCCACTGCCGCGCGGCTCGCCCGAGCGGTGCGCTTTGCGCGGGCCAATCTCACCGCGGTTGATGGCCGTGGCTTCGATGCGAACGAGCACTTCGCCCGCTTTGGGCTGGGGTTTGTCGACTTCGCGCAATTCAATGCGCCCGCCGTGCTCGGCATGGGGGATGATGAGGGCTGCTTTCATGGGGACTCCTGTAGCCTGGGTGACGTTTCAGTGTGGTCGCAGTCTATATGATGAAGTGCACGGCCCATGACCACGGGCCAACCTGGGAAATCCCTTTCACCCTCAAGGAGGCGCAATGTTCAAAGTGGCAGTCATCGGCGCGGGTGCGGCCGGATTGTGTGCGGCCAAGCATTTGAAAGCCCAAGGGGTGGCGGTCACCATTTTCGAGATGGGCAGCCACATCGGTGGCCTGTGGGTGTATGAAAACGACAATGGATTGAGCCCGGCTTATCAGTCCTTGCATGTGAATTCTGAAAACCGGGTCACGGCCTATGTGGACTTTCCCTTTCCTGCGGACGCACCGCTGTACCCCGACCACCGGCAAATGACCGCCTATTTGCGCGCTTATGCCGA
>CAMDJU010000255.1 GCA_945900695.1 Bordetella parapertussis
TCAACCCAGCCAGCCCCCCACATGACTGACATGTCTGCCATCACGCCCCGCGACAAGGCCGAGATCTTGGCCCAGGCGCTGCCCTACATCCGCAAATTCCACGGCAAAACCCTGGTCATCAAATACGGCGGCAACGCCATGACCGACCCTGCTTTGCAGGCCGACTTTGCCGAAGATGTGGTTTTGCTCAAATTGGTCGGCATGAACCCGGTGGTGGTGCACGGCGGCGGCCCGCAAATCGAAACCGCTTTGAACCGCTTGGGCAAAAAAGGCGAGTTTGTGCAGGGCATGCGCGTCACCGACGCCGAAACCATGGAAGTGGTGGAGTGGGTGCTCGCTGGTGAGGTGCAGCAAGACATCGTGGGCCTGATCAACCAAGCCGGCGGTAAGGCGGTGGGCTTGACCGGGCGTGACGGCGGCATGATCCGTGCGCGCAAGCTGAAAATGCAAGACGCCCAAAACCCCACCCAAGAGGTGGACGTGGGCCTGGTCGGCGACATCATTGGCATCGATCCCAGCGTGGTCAAGGCCTTGCAAGACGACGCCTTTATCCCGGTCATCAGCCCGATTGGTTTTGGCGACAACAACGAGAGCTACAACATCAACGCCGACTTGGTGGCCAGCAAACTCGCCACCGTGCTCAAGGCCGAAAAACTGGTCCTGCTCACCAACACCCCTGGTGTTTTGGACAAAAGTGGGCAGTTGCTCACCAATTTATCGGCGCGGGAAATCGACGAGTTGTTTGCCGACGGCACCATCAGTGGTGGCATGCTGCCCAAGATCAGCGGTGCCCTGGATGCCGCCAAAAGCGGCGTCAATGCGGTGCACATCATTGACGGGCGGGTGCCGCACGCCATGTTGCTGGAAATTTTGACCGATCAAGCCTACGGTACGATGATCCGTTCTCATTGAGGTAGCCCATGGCCGACACCCACTCCACCCCTCCCCCCGATGCACCGCCGGTGCGCAAGCGGCCCAAACCGGGCGAGCGGCGGGTGCAAATTTTGCAGGCCCTGGCCACCATGCTTGAGCAACCGGGGGCCGAGCGGATCACCACGGCCGCCTTGGCGGCCAAACTCGATGTCAGTGAAGCCGCGCTCTACCGCCACTTCGCCAGCAAGGCGCAAATGTTTGAAGGCCTGATCGAGTTCATCGAAAGCAGTGTCTTTACCCTGATCAACCAGATCATGGAGCGCGATGCCGACGCGGCCCAAAAAGCCGCCCGCATGGTCACCGTGGTGCTGCAGTTTGGCGAGAAAAACCCCGGCATGACACGTGTCATGGTGGGAGACGCGCTGGTGTTTGAAAACGACCGCTTGCAGCAGCGCATGAACCAGTTTTTTGACCGCATCGAGTCCAGCTTGCGCCAGGTGCTGCGCGACGCCGCGCAGGCCCAGCAATCGGCCACCCCCACGGTGGACGCCCAGGTGCGGGCTGCGTTGCTGGTGTCCTTTGTGCAAGGGCGCTTGCAGCGCCATGCGCGCTCGGGCTTTAAGCGCTCGGCCTTGGAGCACCTCGAAGCCAGCTTGGCCTTGATGCTTTAAGTCAGCCCTGGATCTGCCCTGGGTCGGCCCAGTCCGGCCATCCCATAGCGCCGCAGTCCGTCCAGCCCACAGCTTCAACCTTGTCCGGCCCAACTGGCCGAACGAAACGCTCACATGGCCAGGGCACGTCTAAAGTGGGGCGCTGGTGGCACGACAAGCAAGGTCAGGTTTGGGCGCCTACTTTCTTGCAAGACCCAACAATCTCTAGCCAAGTCGCGTCATCGATGGTGATGCCCTCGCGTGTGCGCTTTGCGCGCGCGGCGCGTTCGGGCTCACCCGGCAACACCACACCCTCGCTGCCCGGTGCGGGCGGGCTGTGGCGCAACCAATCGATGAAGGCCAAAGACTCTTCGCCAAATGAGGCCAAGCTGCCCAGTCGCGCCGGGTCGATCAAGATGCACAACATGCTGTTGAGCACGGCGCGGCGGCCATCGGCTTGGCGGTGCCAGGTGCCGCCACCGCTCAAGGCGCCGCCGAGCAACTCGCAAGCCACGGCCATGCCAAAACCCTTGTACTCGCCAAAGGTGCGCAAGGCCCCCATGCGTCCGCCCGACTGCGGCACCACCACCACACCGGGGTTGTTGGTGGGCTGGCCGTTTTCATCGATCAAGGTGCCAGGCTCGACGCTGCGCCCCTCGTTGTGGGCCACCCGCATCTTGCCTTGCGCCACGCGGCTGGTGGCAAAGTCCAGCACAAAGGGCTCGCGCACCGACGCGTCCAAACCCAAGGGAATGCCAATGCAGCAGGGGTTGGTGCCAAAGCGCCCATCGCTGCCGCCAAACGGCGCCACATTGGGGCGCGAGGACACGCTGACAAAGTGCAGCGCAATCCAACCACGCGCCACCGCCATTTCGGCAAAGTGGCCAATGCGCCCCAAGTGGTGCGCGCTGGCCAGCGAAAAAATGCACGCGCCATGCTGGGCCACGCGCGCAAACGCCAAGTCCATGGCTTGCACGCCGACCACCTGGCCAAAACCCGATTGGCCGTCCAGGCCCAAGAGCATGCCGTTGTCCACCCGCACGGCCACATCGGCTGCGGTGTGAAGCCGGCCTTCCAAAATCGCATCCACATAACGCGGCGCCATGCCCACGCCGTGAGAGTCGTGTCCGCTCAAGTTGGCCAAGACCAAATTCGCCGCCACGAGGCGCGCCCGTTCGGTGGTGGTGCCCGCTTGAACAAACAAGCGGGTGATGGTGTCTTCCAATTCGGTGGGGGAAATCAAGTGGCTCATGTCATGCTCCTTACATCACCGCGCCCAACTGCCACGGCACAAACTCGTTTTGCCCATAGCCGTGCTGCTCGCTTTTGCTGGCTTCGCCGGAGGCGCAGGCGATGATGCGCTGAAATATCTCTTCACCTTTGGCCTGCACGGTGCTGCCGCCATCGACCACGTCGCCGCAGTTGATGTCCATGTCATCGGTCTGGCGTTGCCACAGCGCGGTGTTGGTGGAAAGTTTGAGTGACGGTGAGGGCGCACAGCCATAGGCCGAGCCGCGCCCGGTGGTGAAGCAAATCAGGTTGGCGCCGCCCGCCACTTGACCGGTGGCGCTGACCGGGTCGTAGCCCGGTGTGTCCATGTACACAAAGCCATGCGCCGTGACTTTTTCGGCGTATTCGTACACCGCTTGCAAATTGCCGGTGCCGCCTTTGGCGACTGCGCCGAGGGACTTCTCCAAAATCGTGGTCAAGCCCCCTGCTTTGTTGCCGGGGGAGGGGTTGTTGTTCATCTCGCCTTGGTGCATGGCGGTGTAGTGCTCCCACCAGCGGATGCGCTCGACCAATTTTTCGCCGACCTCGCGGCGCACCGCGCGGCGGGTCAGCAGGTGCTCAGCACCATAAATTTCAGGCGTTTCGCTCAGGATGGCGGTGCCGCCATGCGCCACCAGCAAGTCCACCGCCGCGCCTAGCGCAGGGTTGGCGCTGATGCCCGAGTAGCCGTCCGAGCCGCCACACTGCAGCCCCACGGTGATGTGGGCCACGCTGCAAGGCACACGCTGGGACTGGTTCACATGGGGCAACATGGCCTTGACCAACTCGATGCCCTTGGCCACGGTCAAACGCGTGCCCCCACTGTCTTGGATGTTGAAGGTTTGCAGCGTGCTGCCCTCGGTCAAGCCGCTGTGCGACAACCAAGACCTGAGTTGGTTGGACTCGCAGCCCAAACCCACCGCCAACACACCAGCGAAATTGGGGTGCGTGGCATAGCCCGCCATGGTGCGCTGAAGCACTTGCATGCCCATACCTTCGGTGTCCATGCCGCAACCCAGGCCGTGGGTCAGGGCGATGACACCATCCACGTTGGGAAAGTCGGCCAAAGCGGTGGGGTTGATGGTCTTGGAGAAATGGTCAGCGATGGCGCGGGCGACGGTGGCCGAGCAGTTCACGCTGGAGAGGATGCCAATGTAGTTGCGCGTGGCCACGCGGCCGTCTGCGCGCACATAGCCCATGAACTCGGCGTGGCGTGCAGGCACCTCGGGTTTGACATCGGCGCAAAACGCGTAGTCGCGCGCAAAGTCGCCCTTGTTGGGCCCCATATCGAGGTTGTGGGTGTGCACATGCTCGCC
>CAMDJU010000256.1 GCA_945900695.1 Bordetella parapertussis
CGCAGTTACGTGCTGGACCAAAGCCGCATCAAAGACTTGCGCACCAACGTCGAAATCAGCAACACCCAAAAAGTGCTGGACGGAGACTTGGACGCTTTCATCGAAGCCTCGCTCAAGCAAGGCGTTTGACCCCCCATGGGCCATCCACATCACACAGGAATTTGACATGTTAGAAGGCGCTGCCACGCTGATTCGCCGCGAAGACCACATGCCCCCCGCATATTGGATCGACGCCGTTGAACTCACCATCGACCTCGACCCCCTGAAAACCCGCGTGCTCAACAAAATGCAGGTGCGCCGCAACCCCGATTTGCCGGCCCAACCTCTGCGACTGGATGGCGAAGAGTTGAACCTGGCCCGCGTCATGGTCAACGGCCAAGGCACCAGCTTCAAAATGGACCAAGACCAATTGGTGTTGGAAAATCTGCCTGAGGGCCATGACAGCTTTGAGTTGGAAATCTTCACCACCTGCTCGCCCCAAAAGAACACCCAACTCTCGGGCCTGTACCTCAGCCAAGACGCTTTTTTCACCCAGTGTGAAGCGCAGGGCTTCAGACGCATCACGTATTTTCTGGACCGACCCGATGTGATGTCGCTGTACCAAGTCACTTTGCGCGCTGACAAAGCCGCCTACCCTGTGCTTTTGTCCAACGGCAATTTGGTGGAACAAGCCGACTTGGGTGAAGGCCGCCACATGGCCAAGTGGGTGGACCCGCACAAAAAACCCAGCTACTTGTTTGCCTTGGTGGCTGGCAAATTGGTCTGCCGCGAACAACGCATCACAGCCCGGTCTGGGCGCGAGCATGTGTTGCAGGTGTATGTGCGCTCTGGCGATTTGGACAAAACTGACCACGCCATGCAGTCGTTGATGGCCAGCATCGCCTGGGACGAAGCCCGCTTTGGCCTGAGTCTGGACCTGGACCGGTTCATGATTGTGGCCACGTCCGACTTCAATATGGGGGCGATGGAAAACAAGGGACTGAACATTTTCAACACCAAATATGTGTTGGCCAGTCCTGCCACGGCTACCGATGTCGATTACGCCAACATCGAAAGCGTGGTCGGCCACGAGTACTTTCACAACTGGACGGGCAACCGCATCACCTGCCGCGATTGGTTTCAGCTCTCGCTCAAAGAGGGTTTGACGGTGTTTCGCGACCAAGAGTTCAGCCAAGACTTGGCAGGCTCGCCATCGGCGCGTGCGGTCAAGCGCATTGAAGACGTGCGCTTGCTGCGCAATGTGCAATTTGCCGAGGACGCAGGCCCCATGGCCCACCCAGTGCGTCCCGACAGCTACCAAGAAATCAACAACTTCTACACCGTCACCGTGTACGAAAAAGGGGCCGAGTTGGTGCGCATGATGCAAACCCTGCTCTCCCAGCCCCAAGATGAACTGGGCCGCGCTGGTTTTGCGCGTGGCATGGCCTTGTACTTTGAGCGCCATGACGGACAAGCTGTCACTTGCGACGACTTTGCTCAGGCCATTGCCGATGCCAATGAAGGTTCTGCATTGGCCCAACACCTCAGTGCGTTTAAACGCTGGTATGCACAGGCTGGCACCCCGCAAGTGCACGCCAGTGCCGTGCACGACCCGGCGAACCAACGCTACACCCTCACCCTGCGCCAAAGCTGCGCTTCAACCCCAGGGCAGGACAACAAAGCACCCTTTGTCATTCCGGTCATGGTGGGTTTGCTGGATGCGCAAGGCCAAGCCCTGCCGCACAACCAGTTGTGCGTGCTGAGTGAGGCGGAGCAGCAATGGGTGTTTGACGGTATTGCCCAAGAACCGGTGCCCTCTTTGCTGCGCGGCTTCAGTGCCCCGGTGGTCTTGCACTTTGACTACACCCAAGCCCAATTGCTCACCTTGCTGGCCCACGACAGCGACCCCTTTAACCAATGGGAGGCTGGTCAGCGCTTGGCCACGCGTGCAGCCTTGTCCGCCATCGAAAGCGATGCACCTGCGGGGCCCATCCTGCCGCCCGAAGTGGTCCAAGCCTTTGGCCAGGTCTTGCAAAACCCCCAGCTGGATGCGGCCTTCAAAGAACTGGCGCTCACCTTGCCCAGCGAAACCTATTTGGCCGAGCAACTGACCGTGGTCGACCCTTTGCGCATCCACCAAGTGCGCCAAGCCATGCGTTTGCAACTGGCCCTTGAACTGCACACCCAGTGGGTACAAATTTACGAAAACCACAGCACCCATGGCACCTTCAGCATCGACGCGCAAGCCATGGGTTCGCGCGCCTTGGCCAACATGGCCTTGCTGCACCTGTGCATGGCCCACCAAAGCCAAGGGGCCTCGGATTGGCCCGACCAAGCCTTGCAAGCCTTCAAGGGCGCGACCAACATGACCGACCGCATGGGCGCTGTCAACGCTTTGGTTCAAGCGCAACACCCGCATGCCCAAACTGCTTTGGCCGAGTTTCACAGCCTGTTCACGCGCGAAGAGTTGGTGATCGATAAATGGTTTGCCCTCCAAGCCAGCGCGCCGGACCAGGATGGCTCGGTGCTGGACAAGGTCAAGCGACTCATGCGCCACCCCGACTTTCAACTGCGCAACCCCAACCGGGCGCGCAGTTTGATCTCAACCTATTGCCACGCCAACCCTGCCGCATTTCACAGGGCCGACGCCTCTGGTTATGTGTTTTGGAGCGAGCGGGTGATGGAAATCGATGCCATCAACCCCCAGGTGGCTGCACGTCTGGCGCGGGCCTTGGACCGCTGGCGCAATCTGGCCCAGCCCTACCAACATGCGGCTGCTGAGGCGCTCAAGCGCATCTCCGCCAAAGCCGATTTGAGCAAAGACGTGCGCGAGGTGGTCACCCGCGCTTTGCAGGAGACAAGCACATGAGCGTTTCACTGTCACGCTACTTGGTCGAAGAACAACGGGCCAAAGGCAAAATTCCGCCCGAACTGCGGCTGCTGCTCGAAGTGGTGGCGCGGGCTTGCAAGGGCATCAGCCACTCGGTCAACAAAGGCGCCTTGGGGGGCGTGTTGGGCAGCGCGGGTTCTGAAAACGTGCAAGGCGAAGTGCAAAAAAAGCTCGACATCATCGCCAACGAGGTGCTGATCGAGGCCAACGAATGGGGCGGGCACCTGGCCGCCATGGCCTCCGAAGAAATGGACAGCATCCACCTGGTGCCCAACCGCTATCCGCAAGGCGAATACCTGCTGCTGTTTGACCCGCTAGACGGATCGAGCAACATCGACGTCAATGTCAGCATTGGCACGATCTTCAGTGTGCTGCGCAAACCCGACGGCCAAGGGGGCGTGAGCGAAGCCGACTTTTTGCAAGCCGGGCATCAACAAGTCGCCGCTGGTTACTGCGTGTACGGCCCCCAAACCACTTTGGTATTGACCGTGGGCGATGGCGTGGCCATGTTCACACTGGACCGCGAGCAAGGCTCATTCGTGCTGACCCAAGAAAAGGTGCAGATCCCCGCCGACACCAAAGAGTTTGCCATCAACATGAGCAATATGCGCCACTGGGACGAGCCGGTCAAGCGCTACATTGAAGAATGCTTGCAAGGCAAAGAAGGCCCGCGCGGCAAAGACTTCAATATGCGCTGGATCGCCAGCATGGTGGCCGATGTGCACCGCATCCTCACCCGTGGCGGCGTGTTCATGTACCCCTGGGACAAGCGCGAGCCCCACAAACCCGGCAAATTGCGCTTGATGTACGAGGCCAACCCCATGTCGTGGCTGGTCGAGCAAGCCGGAGGTGCCGCGACCAACGGCCGGCAGCGCATCTTGGACATCCAACCCAGCCAATTGCACGAGCGGGTCAGCGTGATCTTGGGATCCAAAAACGAAGTCGACCGTGCGACCCAGTACCACCAAGGCGCTGCGCATTGATGCGCCCTTTATAATTTTCTGAAAAGCCGGAATAGCTCAGTTGGTAGAGCAGCTCATTCGTAATGAGAAGGTCGGGGGTTCGATTCCTCTTTCCGGCACCAACAGGTTGTACCCCGCAATGGGACCCCGTCACATCAACAAGGCCTGTCAATGAACTCCTTTGCAAAAATTATTTCTGCCATTTCCGTGGCCGCATTGCTCACCGCTTGTCCGGGTAGCGGCGGAGATTCGAGTTC
>CAMDJU010000257.1 GCA_945900695.1 Bordetella parapertussis
GCCGGTTGGGCCCCGGTGGCCGAAGAGGCGCGCAGCCAAGGCAACCCCCAGGTGTGGACGGTGGTCGAGCAGTGGCTCAAAGCCCAAGGCGGACGCGTCAAGCCACGCCAGATCAACACGCCCACCATCACCAGCGGCTTGCCCAACCCCGGTCACGCCTGAACCCCAAGCACGGATCAAGCACCGCCACAGCGCCAATTTCGGGGCATCACCATGGCCAACAAAAGTCACTTCCCCCAACGGATGTCGCGCCGACAGTGGCTGGGTGCCGCCGCCTTGGCGCTGCCCGTGGCCGGCTTGTGGCCCGATGTGCATGTGCTCGCGCAGCAAGCGCAAGACTTCATCACCGGCGCACCCGTGCCCGACATCGCGCCCCAGCGCGTCTCCCCCCGGGTGTGGATGATTTACGCGCCCGATGGTTTCCCCACCCCCGAAAACCGCGGCATGATGTCCAACGTCTGCTTTGTCGTCACCTCGGCCGGGGTGGTGATCTTGGACTCGGGCAGCTCTTTGCAAATTGGCCAAATGGCTTTGCGCGTGATCCGCAGCGTCACCCCCTTGCCGGTGGTGGCGGTGTTCAACAGCCACTTTCATGGCGACCATTGGCTGGGCAACCATGCGTTTGCCCTGGCCCAGGGGCCTGACTTGCCCATCTACGCCTTGCCCAAAACCATCGAGGCCATCCGAGGTGTTGAGGGCAATGCCTGGCGCGCTTTGATGGAGCGCTGGACCAACCAGTCCACCGCGGGCACCCAAATCGTGCCGCCCAACCGCAGCGTCACGCCGGGGCAAACCATCGCCATTGGCGATGTGCATTTCAAAATGCACCACCACGGGCCGGCCCACACCCCGGCCGATTTGTCGGTGCAGGTCATGGAGGAGGGTGTCACCGCCGTGGGGGACGTGGTGATGGGCAACCGCATTGCCAACATGGACGACGGCACCTATATGGGCAGCTTTGCGTACTGCAAGGCCTTGGCCGAACAGGCGGGCGATCAGCTTTGGCTGCCCGGCCACGGCCAACCGGGGCGAGACCTGTTGGCGCGCTACACCCGTTTTTTGGCGGGCATTTGGGAGCCCTGTTTGCAAGCCGTTAAAGACAACCAAACCGAGGCCCAAGCCCGCGCGCGCGTGCTGGCCGACCCGCGCGTGGCCGAGCGCGCCGCCACCATGCAAGGCTTTGCCAACAACATTGGCAAGTACATCAGCTTGGCTTATTTGGAGGCCGAAAAAGAGGCGTTTTAGCCCCCAGCCCAACCCATGCCCTGAACTTGGGCTGGGCCGATCAAGTTTGCCCGGCTCAGGCCGATCATGAAGCTAACCCCTTGTGCGCTGAGCAGGCGCGCAGGGTTTGACAACGCGCTTTTCAACACCGGACTCCAGCCCGCATGTGGACCTTTATGACCAACCCTCAGCGCCGCTTGTGCAGGCCTTGGCTGCAAGCCTTGCTGGTCCTGTGCCTGACCGCTTGCGGGGGAGGGGGTGGGGGTGGCAGCCCGCCCGCACCAGGCTTCACCACCAGCAGCGCCAATGTGGCCACAGCTGGCGCGATCAAGCAAGGCCGCTTCATTGACAGCGCAGTGATCGGGGTTTATTACGAAACCGCGACCCAAAAAGGCTTCACCGGCATGAGTGGTGAGTTCTCCTACGTTGAGGGCGAAAGTGTCACCTTCAGCATTGGCAAGGTGGTGTTTCCCACCGTGCCCGCATCGGCGCTGGTGACCCCGTTGACCTTGGCCGGAGCTGATCTCACCGACCCCAAAGTGGCCAACATGGCGTACTTTTTGCAATCCTTGGACGTGGACGGCAACACCGCCAATGGTTTGCTGATCGACAAACGCTTGCTGGGCAAGCAATATGACCCCATCGAGCAAAAGTGGATCGACGTCATACCTGCTGACGTGGTCTACACCGACGCCAATGGCGTGGAACAAGTCATTCAATTGAGCGACGCCACCATCAATTTCAACCAAGAAACGGGTGACTTTGTGCTCGACCCGATGGTCAAGAAGTTTCTGTTGGCCAACCAAAAGCTCACCGGTGTGGAGGTGGCCATCACCCCAGAGGCCGCGGTCGAAGACCTGGCCAAAAACCTGCTGGCCGAGGTGGACAAAACGGTCACCAAGCTGGGTTCATTTGACTCGGATACCAAGCCGTCCACCACTTGCGCGTCCCAAACCGCCACCATGACGGGATCGCGGACTTCGCTGCCCGGCAACTTGTGGGCCGATGTGTACGCCAAGCCCAATAACAAATTCGGTTGGTTTTACGACAGCACTTTTGCCAACCGGGGCGGCTACCCCTTGGGCGACTTTGCCTTGTCCAAAACCTCGCCTGGAAAGCCCGAATACATCGCCGCCAGTTTGAGCGAGTATTGGGACAACAGTTACTCACCCAAAGCCGACCTTTGGTTGCGGCACCGACAGCACGAAGGTGTCATGCTGCGCATCGCCGCGCGCAAGTCACCCGCCGAGAGCAAAGCCATGCCTGGGTATGTGGGCAACGCCATGTACTTGCACTACGTGGGGGTGCCGGGTTCTTATTTGGAACTGGTGTTTGGCCCGCAACAAGCGCCCACCGTGTTTTTCAGCTTCATTGGCAACGAAGCCAGCTTGCAATACACCGGCACCGCCGGGCGCGACGGCTTCATGAACACCGGCGACGATGGCTACTACCCCAAGGTGCCAGGTGAGGGTTGGCACAACCACCAGCCGGGCGACAAAAACTTCCCTTCCAGCTTGCGCATGGGTGGCACCAGCCCCAATGGCCGCCAATTACCCATTGGCACCTGCTGGATCAAATCGGGCGGCTCGGTGTTGTTATGGACGCGGCCCTCCAACCGGGTGGACTTGTTTTTCAGCCCGATCAGCGAGGTCAACAAATGGGGCTGGATGGCGCCGTATTACGACGACGCATTGGGCTTTGAGGGGTCGGTGGGTATCCGCGAAGGCACCAACCGGCTCAACATCATCACGGGCGTCATCGGCGGGCAGTGAGGGCGCTGGGCAGGGCGTGCGCCCTTAAGATGGGGGCAACCATCCCCAAAGCCTCAAACCATGCCCTTGTTCATTGACGAATCCGAAGTCACCGTCACCGCGGTGCGGGCCCAAGGTGCGGGCGGACAAAACGTCAACAAGGTGTCGAGCGCCATCCATTTGCGCTTTGACATTGCCGCCTCCTCATTGCCTGACGATGTGAAGCAACGCATGCTGGCCTTGGCCGACGCGCGCATCACCCGCGCCGGGGTGGTGGTCATCAAGGCGCAAAACCACCGCAGCCAAGACATGAACCGCATGGAGGCTTTCAGCCGCTTGCATGAGCTTTTGGAACAAGCCAGCCACGTGCCCAAAGCGCGCCGCGCCACCCGACCCACCCGCAGCTCGCAGCGGCAAAGGCTTGACACCAAACGCCTGCGCGGCAACGTCAAGGCCTTGCGCAGCGGCAAAGCCAGCGCCGACGACTGACCCCCTAAACCTGCCCCACCGCAAAGGAACCACCCCATGCAAGCCTTGGACCAACTTCAAAGCCTAGACGCATTGCGCAGCGCGCTCAAAGACCGCCACATGGTGCCTGGCTGGGAGAAGCAATCGCGCCCTCTGTTCACCCCAGAGATGCAATCAGATTACGCGCCCGGTCACTGGCACTATGCCCAAGTGCACGCGGCCATGCTGTCGGCGGGGCGCTTGATCGACACCGAGTTGGCCGAGCGGCGCAACACCATCATGGTCAACCCCCGTGCGGGCCATGATGTGGAAACCCTGAACACCTTGATCTGTGCGTATCAGTCCATCCTGCCCGGCGAAAAGGCCCGCTCGCACCGCCACGCCACACACGCCATGCGCGTCATCTTGGATGCGCGCGGCGCGTACTCGGTGGTCAATGGCCACAAGCACCCGATGGAAACCGGCGACATCGTGCTCACCCCCGGCGGCAGTTGGCACGGCCACGGCCACGAGGGTGACGCGCAAGGCTTTTGGTTTGACTGCCTGGACCTGCCTTTGACGCGCAGGCTGGAAACCGTGTTTTTTGAAGAGCACCCGCTCGGGTTTGAGCCCATCACCCAGACCACGCCCGAGTC
>CAMDJU010000258.1 GCA_945900695.1 Bordetella parapertussis
TGGACTGTTCGATACGACTGGTGGAGGTAAGCGGGATCGAACCGCTGACCTCTTGCATGCCATGCAAGCGCTCTCCCAGCTGAGCTATACCCCCGTGGTGGTATCGAAAGGCGAAATTATAGCCCGAAATTGTGGGCCTTCTGCAGCCTGTACAAAACACGTTCGCGGGTGAACAAAGAGATCACCGCATCCAGCGATGGGGTTTGCGCTTGACCACACAACAGCACCCGCACAGGCATGGCCAAATGCGGCATTTTGATGCCGGCTTGTGTGAGCACTTGTTTGATCTGTGTCGACAAAGCCGCTGGTGTCCAGTCGCAGCTGGCCAGGGCTTGGGCCAAGGCTGCGATGGCTTGATGCACCTCGGGGTTGATCATGGGCTGCAAGACTTCTGGATCCACATGCACATCGGCATAAAACACGGCTGCCCAATCGGCCAGCGCCACCGTGGTGTCGCAACGGTCTTTGAACAAGGCGCATATTCCTGCCAGTTGCGGGTCTGGATCAATGCCGCGCTGCGCCAATTGAGGGCGCACGAGTTCAGCCAAGCGCTCAGGGTCCATGGCTTTGAGGTGTTGGGCGTTGACCCAGCGCAACTTGGCTTCGTCAAATTGGGCGGCGCTCTTGCCCAAGTGGTCGAGGTTGAACCAATCCAAAAACTGCTCGCGGCTGAAGATTTCATCGTCCCCGTGGCTCCAACCCAGGCGGGCCAGGTAGTTGATCATGGCGTCTGGCAAGTAGCCCTCGTCACGGTATTGCGTGACAGGCTTGGCACCATTGCGTTTGCTCATTTTTTCACCGGCCTCATTGAGCACCGTGGGCAAATGGGCATACACCGGTGGCTCTGTGCCGAGGGCGCGAAAGATGTTGATTTGGCGCGGTGTGTTGTTAACGTGGTCGTCGCCGCGGATGACGTGTGTGATGGCCATTTCAATGTCGTCAACCACCACACAGAAGTTGTAAGTGGGCGTGCCATCGGGGCGGGCAATCACCAGGTCATCCAACTCGGCATTGCTGATTTCGATGCGCCCTTTGACTTTGTCGTCCCAGGCCACCACCCCTTGCGTGGGGTTGCGAAAGCGAAGTACCGGGTGAACACCATCTGGCACAGGCGGAAGGGTTTTGCCGGACTCGGGTCTCCAAGTGCCGTCATAGCGAGGCTTTTGCTTTTGCGCCATTTGGCGCTCGCGCATGGCGTCCAATTCGGCCACGCTGGTGTAGCAAGGGTAAACAAGCCCATCGACTTGCATTTGCGCCAGTACAGCACGGTAACGGTCCATGCGCTGCATTTGGTAATAAGGGCCTTCATCGGTGTCCAAGCCCAACCAAGCCATGCCTTCCAAGATCACATCGACGGCCGCCTGGGTAGATCGGTCCAAGTCGGTGTCTTCGATGCGCAAAATAAAGTCCCCGCCTTGGGGGTGGTGCTTGGACCGGGCAAATGCCCAGGGGTACAACGCAGAGCGGATGTTGCCCAAATGAATAAAGCCGGTTGGCGATGGGGCAAAACGGGTGCGAACGCGGGTTGTCATGGGGTCAGAAATCTTTGCAACAAATAGATAGAAGGCTCACAGGAACAGGCACGCTGCCAGCGCAACTGAGGTCACAAGCTGTCGAGGCCCCGGGCCAAATCGGCCTGGATGTCGGCCATGTGCTCCAAGCCCACCGCCACCCGCACCAAACCTTGCCCGATCCCTGCGGATTGCCGCTGGGCTTCAGACAAGCGGCCATGCGACGTGCTGGCCGGGTGGGCCACCAAGGTTTTGACGTCCCCCAAATTGGTGGACAAAGACAGGGTTTGCATGCTGTCCATCACGTGAAAAGCCCGGGCACGGGCTTGCTCAGGGTCTGCGGCCTTGACCACAAAAGACAACACCGCGCCACCTGAGCCCGACTGTTGGGCCATGGCCAAAGCGTGCTGGGGATGGCTGGCCAGGCCGGGGTAGAGCACCCGCTCAATGGCCGGATGGCCCTCCAACCACTGGGCCAAGGTGAGGGCTTGATCGGACTGCGCTTGCATGCGGATGTTGAGGGTTTCCATGCCCTTCAAAATCACCCAAGCGTTGAAGGGGGCCAGGGTCATGCCAGCACTGCGCATCACCGGCCCAAACACATCGTTGACCAATGCCTTGGTGCCACACAAGGCCCCCGCCATGACACGGCCTTGCCCATCCAGGTATTTGGTGCCCGAATGAACAATGAGGTCGGCCCCCATTTCCACGGGGCGCTGAAAAACCGGCGTGGCAAAACAATTGTCCACCGCGAACAAGGCGCCGGCGCGGTGGGCCACATCCGCCAACGCGGCGATGTCGCACACCTCGGTGAGTGGGTTGGTGGGCGTTTCGGCAAACAGCAATCGGGTGTTGGGTTTGACCGCGGCCTGCCATTCACCCACATCGGTTTGGGATACAAAGGTGGACTGCACACCAAACTTGGCAAACTCGCCGCCAATCAGTTTGATGGTCGACCCAAACATGGAGTGAGAGCAAATCACATGATCGCCACTTTTGAGCAATCCCATGCACATGAGCAAAATCGCCCCCATGCCCGAGGCCGTGCCAATGCAGGCCTCGGTGCCCTCCAAAGCCGCCAAGCGTTGCTCCATGCTGCTGACCGTGGGGTTGCCCAAACGGGCGTAGGTATAGCCCTCTTCTTCGCCGGCAAATCGGCGCGCCGCGGTGGCGGCATCGGGCTGCACATAACCACTGGTGAGATACAGGGCTTCAGAGTTTTCTCCGTATTGGCTGCGCGCCACGGCGGCACGCACCGATTGGGTGTCACGGTGCAAAACAGATGGGGAGGGTGTATCGGACATAAGCTCAAGAGGAGGCTGGGTTGGGCAGGGTCAGGCGCGACCCATCGGTGTCGGTTTCATCTTGCGCACTGCGCTGAGCGCCCATGCGGGCAATATCGGCGGCAGTGATGTCTCCCGTGACGTACACCCCGTCAAAGCAAGAGGCATCAAAGCCTTGGATGCTGGAGGGATCGGATGCCGCATGGCGCACAGCCGTTTTCATGCCCTCCACATCTTGGTAGATCAAAGCGTCACAGCCGATCAAGAGCCGGACTTCTTCAACCGTGCGGCCATAGGCCACCAATTCATCGCTGGTGGGCATGTCGATGCCATAGACATTGGGGTAACGAACTGGTGGCGCAGCGCTGGCCATATAGACCTTGCGGGCACCCGCATCGCGGGCCATTTGAACAATTTCGCGGCTGGTGGTGCCCCGCACGATCGAGTCGTCAACGAGCAAAACATTGCGGCCCTTGAACTCGCTCACGATGGCATTGAGTTTTTGTCGCACCGAGCGTTTGCGAACGGCTTGACCCGGCATGATGAAGGTGCGGCCCACATAGCGGTTTTTCACAAAGCCCTCGCGGTAGGGCAAGCCCAACAAGTGCGCCAACTGGGTGGCGCTGGGGCGGCTGGACTCAGGGATAGGAATCACCACATCAATCTCATTCGGTGGCACCGTAGAAATGACCCGCTTGGCCAGGGTCTCGCCCAAATTCAAACGAGCTTGGTAAACCGAAATGCCATCCAGCACCGAGTCTGGACGGGCCAAGTAGACAAATTCAAAAATACAAGGGCTTAGCAACGGCGCGTCCGCACAAACTTGCGCATGCACATGGCCTTGCAGGTCGATGAACACGGCCTCACCGGGTGCAATGTTGCGCTCGAAAGCATGGCCCGTTCCCTCCAGGGCCACCGATTCACTGGCCAACATGACCGTGCCATCGGCACTTCGACCCATGCACAAGGGACGGATGCCATAAGGATCGCGAAAGGCCAACAAACCATGTCCAGCGATCATGGCAATCACCGCGTAAGAGCCACGGATGCGCTTTTGCACACCGCGCACCGCAGCAAATACCTGCTGTGGCGAAAGGGGGAACCCCCGAGTGGTGTGCTCAAGCTCGTGGGCCAACACATTGAGCAAAACCTCGGAGTCACTCTCCGTGTTGATGTGGCGATGGTCGGCGTTGAACAACTCCGACTTGAGTGCGGGTGCATTCGTCAAGTTGCCGTTGTGCACCAACACCAAACCAAAGGGGGCGTTCAC
>CAMDJU010000259.1 GCA_945900695.1 Bordetella parapertussis
TAGCGGGCGTAGCCAATCTTTTCGGACAAATAGGTCGCGTAAAAAATGTATTTCGGCTTGAAGAAGGTGTATTTTTTGGAGCGTTTGAGTTGGCCCAAATCAATGCCCAAATTGAAGTCTTTGAGTGACTGGTTGATGAAGCCGGCATGGCGCGATTCGTCGCGCGCCATGTAGGTCATCAACTGTTTGATGTCGGGGTTTTTGACTTGTTTGCGGATCTCGTTGTACAAAATACAACCCGAAAACTCCGAGGTCAGTGAGCTGATCAAAAAGTCCAAAAACTCCTGCCGCATCTCGGGCGAGAGCTGGGGCATGAGCGTGCGCACCTCTTCGGCAAATTGGGCGTCGCGCTGGAAGTGGTCGTGGTTGTTGTCGCCCTCGTACTCTTTCATCATCGCGTCCCATTCGGCGCGCACCGGGCTGATGTCGAGCCGGTCAAAGGCCGGAAAGTCGGTGGTGTAGAAGCGCGGGCTCAGCACAGTGTTGTTGACCGCTTTGCGGTTGGCGTCTTCGGCACTCTCGACCGAGCCGATCAGGCCTTCAAGGTGGTCGTAGTCAACCGAGGTGTTGGACAAGCTCATGGGGGCTCCTAGGGCGAAATGGTTTTCGTTGTCTGCGGGTCTTGCAGCAACTGGGCAAACAAGCCGGCATTGGTGGGGCCAAACGACTCCAAATCCAAACGCATGTGGGTGGCTGGGTCGATCAGCGTCAAGCGCCCATCGGTGCGGGCGTGCAACTCAAACGGGTCCATGGGGCCGATGTCGCGGCGCTTGCGCTCGCGGGCCATGGCGCGCAAAGCGCCGCGCATGAAGCCTTGCTCGCCGCTGAAGCGGGCCAATTCGCTGCCGTCTTGGGCGTTGATCACACCGATGTCGCCGTTGTCCATGTCGGCAAAGCGCAGCAAGCGCACTTGTTGGCTGGGTGAGTCTGCGTAGCGGATGTCAACACCGCTGAAGCGCACCACGGCCACCAAAATCAAGGTGGCCAGCATCACCAAGCCCAACACCAAAGCGATGTGCTTGGGCAGGATGGCGCGCGGCATGTGCGGGGTTGAGGAGGAGATGTCCATGGTTCAGGCCCACTGGGTTTGCACGCCCTGCGGTGTGCTGTTGGCGGGTGTGGGTGTCGTTGCTGCGGCGGCCATCGGGCTGTTGCGCAACACCGACCAAGCTTGGGCCAGAATGCGGCCAGCTTCAGTGGCGTTGGCCACGCAACGCAAGCTTGGCTGGGGGTGCTTCATGTGCCAGGGCCGGTTGTGCGGCCATAAATGCACCCAACCAATGTGGTCACTGGGGTTGAGTTGCAGCGAAATGTCGCCCACCCCTTGGGTGTTCCACACGCGCACATCGGCCGCATCGATGCGTGCAAAGGGCAGGTTGTAGGTCAGGGTCAGGGCGATGCCGTAGCGCATCACCACCCGCCGATCGGTGATGGTGTAGAACGCATTGCGTGCCGACATCCAGGCGCTGCCCAACAGCAGACCCAAACCCATCAGGGCCAACGAAGCGCTGATGGACAAGGCCTGCACCATGGCGTTCAGTTCACTGCCGCGCTCCCAAAGATAAGCGGCTTGCCACAACCACATCAAACCAAAATACAGCGCGATTTTGCGCACATGAAACACGTGCCAAGCCATGGCGCGCCATTGCGGCGCGCCCTGCCACAGGATTTTTTCGCGCGCCGGCAGGGGCTCGGGCAGACCCGGGCTGGCCTCGAAGTCGTATTCGTGGTCGTGTCCGTGAGAGTGGTTCACAGCGGCGGCTCCAAGCGGCTGGGCTCGGCGTAAAGCAAACCGGCACCAAAGTAGGCCATGATTTTTTCTTCTTCGAGCAAGGTGATTTCTAGCGCCGATTTGGTCGCGGGCACATTGCCAAATTGGTGCGCCATCAAGGCGTATACAAACAGGCCGTGGGCCTTGATGCGGGCGAAGTTGATGGGCATGAGCACGCGGCGGCCGCCGTTGGCCAGATCAATCTCCACATAACGAAACATCATCTCGGCGGTGTCGATCCACAGGTCGCTCACGGTGCCAGCCACCTCGCCATCGGCACCATACACGGGCAGGCCGCGCGGGTCGGTGTCTTGGTGCGCCACGCCGTGGTCTGACACGGTGCGCAAAGGCACGATCAAGGGGTTGCCATGCAGGTCGCGGTCCGGGTTGTCGGCGCGTTGCGCCCAAGCCCCGGGGCCCACACCAGCGAGCAAGGGGTCACCCACCGGGTCAATCGGTGCGCCACCCCACAGCTGGGTGTTTTGGCTGTTGTATTGGCCATCCGGTCTGTTGAAGTCGGGGGCTTGTACTTCATGGCCGTTGGACAGCTTGTAGGTTTTGGGTTCGGGGATGGGCCAACCCGTGACCACAGGGCCGTCTTCGCGCCCGGTGTCCATGGGGTAGCCCTCGCGGTGGTTTTCGCGCACGAGATAAAAAATCAAGCCCGCAAAAAATGCCCAAAAGACGTACAACACGAGTTGGGCCACATCGATGTACTGGGTGATTGCGCCTGTTTCCATGGTCTTCTCCTCAAAAAATAGGTGTGTGTTCAGCCGGGCAGTTCGACCAGGCCAAACGTGGGTTTTTGTGATGCGGGGCGTGCGGTTCGGTTGCGCACCAAGGGGCCCAGGGCCACCAGCACCACAAACAGCATGTAAATTTCGACGTGGTACACAAAGCTGTACCCCGTGGCGGGCATGTTCAGGCTGTGGCCGAGCCAATCGTTGACGGCCAATTCGTTGACCAGGTCGCGCAGCACGCCACCGGCGGCCATGGCCAAGCCTGCGGCGGTGGCTTGCACCGCGCCCCAAGCGCCCAGCACCAAACCGGCTTGGTCACCTTGGGCCATGTCCATGGCGCACACCAACATGCCCACTGAAAAGAAACCGCCGCCCAAGCCCACCAACAAGGCGCCGGTTTGGAACAACAGGGGCGCTTGCAGGGGGGCAGAAAAAATCACGCAGGCAAAAGCGGGCAGGCCGATCAAGGCGCCCATGCCCGCCATGCGGCAAGCATCAAAACCGCGCGCCAACCAACGGGCCGACAGCGCAAATGCCAGCAAAGAGCCACCGGCACTCAAGGCGGTCAGGCTGCTGGTCATGCCCACGTTGAGACCCAAAATTTCGCCGCCATAGGGCTCAAGAATGATGTCTTGCATGCCAAAAGCAGCCGTGCCCAGGCCCAGCGCCCACAGGTAGCGGTGCATGTGCGGCAAGGCCATCAACCGCTGCCACGACATGGAAAAGCCGTTGTTGGTGCGCTGCCCGCGCTTGGTACCCCGGGCCTCTTGCTTCCACAGCGACAACAGGTTCAAGCCTGCCACCACCACGGCAGAGCCTTGCACCACTTGGATCAGGCGCACAGGGCCAAAGTCGGCCAACAAGGCGCCAAAGCAGGCACTGCTGACCACCATGCCCAACAGCAACATGCTGTAGAGCAAGGCCACCACGCGGGGGCGTTTGTCAACGCTGGACAAATCGCTGGCCAAGGCCATGCCGGCAGTTTGCGTGACCTGCATGCCCGCGCCCACCAACACAAACGACAAAGCCGCGCCCATGCGGCCCAGCCACCCGTTGTCGGGCGTGGCTTCGGACAACAGCAGCAAGGCAAACGGCATGATGGCCAAGCCACCAAACAGCAGCAAGGTGCCCATCCACAAATAAGGGATGCGGCGCAGGCCCAGTGCTGAGGGGTGGGTGTCACTGCGGTAGCCGATCAGGGCGCGCAGGGGGGCAAACACCAGCGGCATGGCCACGGCCACCGCCACCCACCAAGCAGGCACTTGCAGCTCGACAATCATCACCCGGTTCAAGGTGCCCACCAGCAAGGCGGTGCTCAGGCCAATGGCGAACTGAAACAGGGACAAGCGCAACAAACGACCCAGGGGCAGCTCGGCCGAGGCTGCATCGGCAAACGGCATGAAGCGCGTGCCAAAGGCAGACACCCAAGCCGGTGGCCGAAACAGTTGGCGCCAAAAACCGATCATTTGCGCGTCCACTCCCAAGCTTGCGAGGTGTAAAAACCGCTGGAGACGCGTTGCATGTGGCCAGGCCGCCAGCCGT
>CAMDJU010000260.1 GCA_945900695.1 Bordetella parapertussis
CAAATTGAGTTCAGTGGGCAAGGCCCGTGCGCGATCGGCCAGACCCACAAATTCCAACCAGTACATGGCCTGGGCTGCCGCATCAGCACGGGACAACTGGGTCCCGCCAAACATGCCGGCCAAGGTGGTGTTTTCCAACACGGACAAACTGGCAAAGGGCCGCGGGATTTGGTAGGTGCGTGCGATGCCTGCATGGGCCGCACGGTATGAGGGCAAAGGCACCAGGTCTTCACCTTGGAAAAGAATGCGCCCAGTTTCAGGTTTGTACAAGCCACTGATGACGTTGACCATGGTGGATTTGCCGGAACCATTGGGACCCACCAAGCCCAAAATTTCGCCGCGCCGGGCTTCCATGCTGACGTCTTGCAAGGCCCTGACGCCACTAAAAGACTTGGAAACATGCTCAATGGTCAACAAGACTTCGCCACTACTGCCTTGGGCGGAGATGACCGCAGGCGCAACAGGGGTGGGCAAAGGCGGCAATGCACGCCGGCTCTTAAAACGCTTGATCAATTGGCCCAAGATGCCATCGGGCATGAACAAGATCACCACGATCAAAATCAAACCAATGGCCGCCCGCCCCACCACCGCAGAATCGCCTGCCGTGAATGCATACGACAAAGCCGTGATGGCCGTGGCACCAACGGCTGGCCCCAGCCAATGCCGCGAACCGCCCAAGACACTCATCAGCACCACATACAAAGGCACCACAATGTTGAACACTTCACCGGCGGTGACGTAGGACACAAACAAGGCATGAACGCCACCAGCGACACCGGCAAACGCAGAAGAAATGGCCAAAGCCTGGAGCTTAAAACGGTAGGTGGGCACGCCTTGGACTTCGGCAACATCCTCGTCATCATGAATGGCGAACAAGCCCGAACCCAAACGGGCGTTGTAAATGTAGTAGGCCACCCACAAGACCAACATCATCATGGCCAAAGCCAAAAGATAAAAAGTGGCCGATGGTGAAGGCCCAATCGCGGGGATGGGCACGGCCGACAAATAAACGCCGGGGCCACCGTCAATGGGTGTGTTGAGAATGATGGTGGCGATGACAAAAGTCACCGCCAGGGTGAGCAAGCCAAACAACTCACCACGCAAGCGACGCAAGCGAAACACCACCGCGCCCAGGCCCACACCAAACAAAGCGGGCACCAGCGCGGCCATGGGCAAGGTGTAGAGAAATGGCCAATTGAACTTACCGGCCAATACGGCCGTGGTGTACATGCCCAGGCCAAAGAATGCCCCATGGCCAAATGAAAAATAGCCTGAGTACCCAGACAAAATATTCCACGATGTGGCCAACACCACCCAATGGAACACCAGGTACAAAAAGGATTCGTAAAACGCCGGCAGCTTGAGCAGGGGCAAGACCGCCAGGGCCGCACCCACCACCACAAAAATGGTCAATACCCGCTTGTTCACATCAAATCTTTCCAGGGCGCAAGATCAGCACCGCAATCAGCAAAGTGAAAGAGACCAAAGGGGCCCAAGCGGGTGCGGTCACCGCCATGGTGGCGGCCTCCGACATGCCAATGACAATGCCCGCCACCAATGGGCCAATCGGATTGCCCAAGCCACCAATCATCACCGCTGAAAACACCACGCCAATCCAAGCATAAATTTGCGACGGGGCCAAAGTGAAACTGAGCGCCAAACAAGCCCCCGCCACCCCCGCAAAAGCCGAGGCCGCGCCCGACAACAACAGCGCCAGCATGGGCTCATTGACACCAAAGGCAGCGGCCATTTTGGGGTTTTCGGCCATGGCCCGCATGGCCTTGCCAATGGGGGTGTAGCGCAACACCGCCCAGGTGACGAGCGCCAAGCCCACGGAAATCAGCAAGGTGAGCAATTCGGGCAAGGGGATGTACATCGCACCAACCTTGAACTTGATATCGGCGTAATGCGACTCAAGTTTGCGGTAATCGGCCGTCCACACCCACTGAATGAAGCTCTCGATGATGACCGTCAAACCAAAGGTGACCAACAAAGAGTTGAACGGCGTGACCTTGAAGCGGGCAAACACCCAGTGCATGGCCATGCCGAAGACAAAAAAGCCTGGCGCCACTATGACCAAGGTGATCAGTGGGTCTACCCCAAAACTGCTGGACAGTTGGTAGGTCAGGTAAGCGCCCAAAAAAGACAGGGCAAAGTGGGCCAAATTGATTTGGCGCAACATGCCCCAAGACAAGCTCAGACCCAGTCCAAGCAAGCCATAGAGGCCACCGATAAAAAGCCCGGACAGCAAAGACTGTCCGAGCAACTCAAGGCTGGGAAACTGCATTCAAGTCAAGGGTATCAAGGCAGCAAATGCTTTACGCCAGGTTTGGCCGATGCGCGGGGCCAAATCACAACCCACTCACCATTTTGAACTTGCTTGATCTTGGACAGATCATCACCGTAGTTGGAGGGGCCATCAAAGCGCATCGGACCTTGGATGGTGTTGACGGTGTTCTTTTTGAGCCATGCGGCCAAGACTTTGTCGTCAAAGCTCTTGGCCCCATTGACCGCGGCTTCCAACACCTGCCATGCAGCAAAAGAAGCAGCTGCCTGGGTATCGACCTGGGTGTCCGGCAAACCGGCTTTGGCAGCGCGCTCGTTAAAGGTCTTGGCAAACTCTGTGGCGCCAAAGTTGCTCATCATCGGGGCGTGTTGCTCGAAGATCGTCACAGCCAAAGCATTTTTGGCGTCTGGCGACTTGAGCATGGGCCCAGGCGAGGGCAAATAGTGGAACATTTGTGGCGCGGGGTAATCAATCTTTTTCATCGCGTCGAGCAACAACATGCCTTCCAAAGCGATCACACCAGCCCAAATGAAATCGGGCTTGGCTTCTTTCAAGCGGCTGGCGATGGGGCCGAAGTCGCGGTTACCGAATTCCCACTCCAAATACAAGACCTCGCTCAAACCTCGCTTTTTGGCAATGTCGCGCGCGCCAACCGACATGAAATGCGTAGCTGGGAATTTGGATGTCACGATGGCGATGGTTTTGGGCGGTTTAGGGCCAGCGTTCAAAACATCGAACATCATATTTGGAAGAGTCACCTCCGGTACGTGACCGGTGGCCCAGGTGGGGAAGTGCATGTCGTATTTCGCCAAGCTGGGAATGCCAAAGGTGTGGTGGATCAAAACCTTGTTGTAGCGCTGAGCCACGCCCATGGCCGACAAAATATTGGCCGTGGCGTATGGACCGATCAACAAATCAACCTTGTCAACCGTGACGATTTGTTCGTACAAGGTGCGGGCCAAGTCGGGCCTGGACTGGTCGTCTTTGAGCACCCACTCCACGGGGCGACCCAACAAACCGTTTTTCTTGTTCAAGTCTTCCACGTAAATTTCGCCCACCAACTTGTGGATCAGGGCCGTGGCCGACAAAGGGCCGGTCAGGGCCAAGGTGCCGCCCACCTTGACGGGCGTGCCTGAGGGCGCGGCCAAGGCAGCAGTGCCCAAGCCCATGGCAACCGTGGCCGACAGGGCCAAGGCTGAAAGACGAGAAATGGATGCAAAAAATGTCATGGTTTACTCCTGATGCGATTAACAAATATCATAGGCAAAAAAAAACGCGTATCAATCAGCGTAAACCTTAGGTGGATTTCTGGATCAAGCTGTTCAAGTCACGCATGATCCGCTGGCCTGATGCCCCCAGCGCCGCTTGCTGGTGCACCATATCGGTGAACAGCATCTTGCCGTGGCGTTTTTTCGCCTGCCCAGCCACCCACACCGAGTCGATGTTGGCCAAGCTGGTTTGGGTCACCACAGTTGACACAGGGTCATGCACTGGCGTCATGTTCAGGTCATCAGCGCGCACCATCACGATATCGGCCTGCTTGCCCGGTGTGAGCGAGCCAATGCGGTCTTGCATCTTGAGCATCTTGGCCCCTTCCAGGGTGATCCAGCCCAGCGCTTCGCGCGCACTGATGGTGGTGGTGTCGGGCAATTTTTGATGCTCGACCTTGGACTGGGCGTTGTCAAACGCACGTTGCGAGGCCAGCGCCATGCGCGCCACTGTGAACATGTCACCGCTGATGCAGGACTCCAAGTCCACGCCCAA
>CAMDJU010000261.1 GCA_945900695.1 Bordetella parapertussis
TCGCCATGCTGCGCGGCCTCGGGCGTCAGCGCATGCACTGGCGTGGCCAGCGCGGGGTCGTAGTGCAGCGTCCAGCCGCCCTGGGGCAAGGGCTTGAACATGGGCGTGCTCAGGGCCAGCCACTGCGCGTCGGTGTGCGGCCCAAAGCCGGGTGAGATGCGGCGCAGGTGGTCGGCACCGGCTTGCAAGGTATCGAATTGGCCGGTCTGCCCAATATAGGTGCGCAAACGCTCGATGAAACGCCAGGCCACCACCGGCCCGACGTCATTGAGCACCAAACGCGTGATCGGCACCCAGGTGGGCGTGGCTTGCTGCAACGCGGTTTGCCCTGCCAGCAACAGGCCAATGAGCCCGCCCATGCTGGTGCCCACCCAATCCAATTGCGCCACCGGGGATGGCGCATGCAGCTGCGCCACCAAGGCCAGCATATCGCCGGCGTAAGTGGGCAGTTGGTAAGCCATCGGGTCGGCCAAACCATCGCTGTGGCCACGGCCCGCCACATCGGGGCAGACCACGCGCAGGGGTTGGGGCGAGCGAGCGCACAAGGCCTGGGCCAACACATCGAAGTCGCGCCCCTGGCGGCTCAAGCCGTGCACGCACAGCACCACGTGCCGGGCCTGCGGGTCGCCCCATTGCCAATAAGCCATGCGCCGCGCACTGCCATCGGCATGGGGCTGGCTGGGGCAAGCCACAAAATGCAAATCTGGGGTCAAAGCGGTGGGGTGGGTCATGAGCGGGCGCCTCGCTGGGTACAAGCTTTCATCCTAACCATGCCAGCTGATGGCCGCCTGTCAAAGGCAAAAAATTTTAGAAGCACCGATAGAAATAATTAAATATTAGTTATAAATATTACTAAAACATATTTTTAATAAAATCGATATATATTGCCAAATAAAGTGCGCACTGATATATTGAAACAATTACAAAACAAAAGGTATCAAAGTGAAATTAACTATACCGATATCAATGCCATCTAAGGGTCTTGTTAATTTGTTGCTTCAATTTTTCTCAAGACCATGAACAGCGCTTTATGGCTCTTAGAGAGCGAGCCTTTGAGTTTGCAACTGCATGCAAACTTTCTCAACAAATCTGGCTATTCGGTGACGTCCTTCGCCAACCCTGATGGCTTACACGCTTCCTTGGCAGAGGGCGCCACGCCCGACTTGATGATCATGGGCACCATGGCCGATGGCAAAAGCTTGTCGACTTTGCGGGAATTGTGCCAACAAGGCCTGGAGTTCCCCATCTTCATGATGTCATCCAGCAGAGACCCCATCGACCTGATCATGGCGCTCGAGGTGGGAGCCGACGACTTTTTGGTCAAACCCGTCAACCCGCGCGAACTGCTGGCCCGCATCCAAGCGTGTTTGCGCCGGATTCATCGCCCCGCCAAAGTGGCCGCACCAGAGCGGTTTCGCTTTGGCCCCTTTGTGCTGGACTTGACAGAGCGCACCTTGGAAAAAGGCAAAAAACCCGTTCATCTGACCACCCGTGAGTACGAATTGTTGAAGGTGTTGGTCAGCCACCCCCGTCAACCCTTGGGTCGCCAAGAATTGGCCATGATGGTGATGGGCCGGCCCTTGGCCGACAACGACCGCAGCTTGGATGTGCAAGTGGCGCGCTTGCGCAAAATCATTGAAGAAGAGCCCAACCAGCCCCGGTTTTTGCAAACCGTGTGGGGCTCGGGTTACGTGTTCACACCTGGCAAGTGAGCAAGGCCACGGCCCGTGCCTCCATGCTCTGGCCTTGACCGACAGGGCCCAATTTTTCCGCCGTTTTGGCTTTGACATTCACCTGCCCCAGGCCCACGCCCAGCGCCTGGGCAATGCGCTCGCGCATGAGGGCAATGTGCGGCGCCATGCGCGGCGCTTGGGCCACGATGGTGGCGTCGATGTTGCCAATTTGAAAGCCGGCTTGCGCCACGCGAACGCCCACCTCGCGCAACAACACCAGCGAGTCAGCGCCCCGGTGCTGGGCATCGGTGTCGGGAAAGTGGCTGCCAATATCGCCCAAAGCAGCCGCACCCAGCAACGCATCGGTGATGGCATGCAACAACACATCCGCATCCGAATGGCCCAGCAAGCCCTGTGGGTGGTCGATCACCACGCCGCCCACCACCAAGGCGCGCCCGGGCACCAAGGCGTGCACGTCCCAACCCTCGCCAATGCGCATCATCGAGGTCATATCCATTCCTTGTGTGTGTGCATTTGATCGCGGGCGGCCAACACGGCTTGGGCCAAGGCAAAGTCGGCCGGGTAGGTGACTTTGAAGTTTTGCGCCGTGCCTTCGACCAAAAGAGGTTTCAGCCCCAGTCGTTCGATGGCACTGGCCTCGTCGGTGATGCCCGCAAAACCCTCGCCCGCCACTTGGGCCAGGGCATCGTGCAACACCTGCAAGCGAAACATTTGCGGCGTTTGCGCCAGCCACTTGTGCGCGCGCGGCATGGTGGCCACCACGCGCCCACCCTCTTCACTTTTGAGCGTGTCGGGCAAGGGCAAGGCCAGCAGACCACCCACGGCATCGTGTTGGCACGTTTCAATCAGTTGGTTTACCGATGCAGGAGACACCAAGCAGCGCGCCGCGTCATGCACCAGCACCCAGTCTTGTCCACTCAAGCCTGCGGTCAGCATGGCCTGCAAACCATTGAACACGCTCTCAGCGCGGCTGGCACCGCCGCAGGCCAAGCGTTTGAAATGCACTGGCCAGCCCCGTTCGGGCCAAACGTGATCGTCTTGCGGCGACAAAATCAGCCAACCGCTGCTGATTTGAGGCACCTGTTCCAGCGCCTGCAGCGTGTGCATGACCAGGGGCTGGCCGGCGATGGCTTGGTACTGTTTGGGCTGTGCGGTGCCTGCGCGGCTGCCTGTGCCCGCGCAAGGGATCAAGGCGTGAAAACGGGGTTCGGGGTGATCGGCGGGCATGTGATTTGATTGTAGATGGGCACATCCAACCAGCGGTTTTATCGCTGCGCCATGTCAGTCAGCGCTGCGAGAGGCGTTTACAACCCAAAAACTGAATTTCCGTCGATGGAGTCAAATGGAGCAATGTGTGACCGCTCAGCTGGGTCGATTCGTCTTTAACCAATCTTTCAAGGCGCCATCGATGCGCGTTTGCCAGCCAGACCCGGTGGCTTTGAAGGCACTCATCACCTCGGGTGACAAGCGAATGGTGGTCATTTGCTTGGTGGGGGTTTTTTGCGGCCCGCGTTGTTTCATGCCCAAGGTTTTTTGCAAGCTGGCTGGCAAAACCTCGTGGGCAGGTTTGAACCGTCGCAAGTCAGCCGCACTGAGTTCGCGCACTTCGCCATCTTCATTGGTCAGGGGTGTGGGTTTGCTCATGGCTTTGGACCTCTCTCAGGTTGGCTTTGCGAAAACTGATGACACGGATACCACCAGGGATTGGGGTGAAGCACAGCACGTGCAAGCGATGCGCCAAATAACCGACTGCCACAAAGCGCACCTCGGGGTAGGGCTTGCGCGTGTCTTGCTGAATGAAGGCTGAATCAAAATCGAAATCGGCTGCCAACTCAAAATCCAATCCGCGTTCTCGGATATTGGCCTTGTTTTTTGCCGGATCAAATTCGATGCGCATCAAGGCTCATTGTAATAACAATTTGATTCGCCTGGTGCACCACTGCTGCGCCCTCAACACATCTTTGGGTGGGCCACACAGGGGCCACACCAAGGAGTCCTGACCCATATCCGCCCACTGAGCCAAACTCGCGGCTTGTCCATCAAAATGGGCAAAACGGCTGCCATCTAAAATCGTTGTGCACCACCCCACGCCTTTGGTTTGGGGTGGCTTGTTGTTTTCTGCCCCACTCCCCATGCACATCCCCCCTCTCAGCCCCGGCAAACGCCATGCCCTGCCCCGCCCGGTGGGATCGGCCGACGCCCTGCTCTTGGCCCAATGGGCCAGCCGTGAATGCAGCGCCGGGCGCCGCGTGGCGGTGGTCACGGCCAATGCCAATGATGCCCAGCGCTTGCTGGAAGAAATGGTGTTTTTTGCGCCCAGCCTGCGCTGTGTGCTTTTTCCCGA
>CAMDJU010000262.1 GCA_945900695.1 Bordetella parapertussis
AACTCCGGGCTGATCCAACATGGTTTGGCTCATGGTGTGGAGGTCAGCTGGAAGCACCATATTCAACCAATCAGAAACCGAAGTGCGAAAGCTGCTGACCATGACCATCATCGCCACAGTCAACGAAAACGCTGCAACCGTTCCGGTGATCAAAGGCGTAGCCGCTGACGGTGCTTGCGCCAGCCGCCAAACAGCCAATCGGAAAACAGCAGACACACGCAAATGCATGAGCGCGCTCGATAGTCCACCCCAAAGGCGGGATAAAACCCAAGGCATGGCCAGAAGTCCCGCACCAAGCAAAGCGGCGATAGAACCGTACGCAGCCCACGGTAATTCGTCTAAAGAGGGCATCAAAAGCAAGCCCATTGAAAAGCATGCGGCGAACAAGCTCCATTTCAACGTTGGTGGTGTGAACACCAGGGTTTCAGCTTGGCCCGCCCGCAACACCGCCATCGGTTGACGCCAATTGATTTGCAACAAAGGCAGCCAAGCCGAGCCCAGGCCCATCAGCGTTGCAGCCAAAGCCAAAAGAACCATGGCCATCCAATCCACCACCATCGGTGGCTGACTTTTGGCAAAGTAACTGCCGCCCAGGTCTCCGCCAAACCAATGCATCAAAACCACTGCCAGCAAGAGGCCCATACCCACCCCCACCACGCCGCCCATAGTGCCAATCAAACCACCCTGCGCCCAGACAAACCGGCGAAGCCAGGTCTCGCTTGCCCCCAGTACACCCAGCAAAGCCAACTCCGAGCGCTGACGAACTATCGACAAATTGACCGCTGTGGACACCAAAAAACCGCCCGTTAACAAAGCCACCATGGCCAGCACAGAAAGGTTGACACGGTAGGCCCGAGAGAGCAAAGACATGCGACGCTCACGGTCTTGCGTGGCGACCATCTGAAGCTTTTCAGACTGCGCCTCCAAAACGGCTCTGAGGCCTGAAGGGGTTTGTCCGTCTTCTAGGCGCAGGTCTAATCGCGACACCACGCCCAACCGATTGAACGCCCATTGCGCACTGCCGATATCCATCACACCGATAACCTGGGAAGCCGCACCAGGCACCTCACCCGCCACAACCAAGGAAACAAACTCAGGGCCATGCTGCAACACAATGATGTCGCCCACGCTCACATTCAAGGCTTTTAGGGCAGCAGCAGATAAGAACAAAGCTTTTGCGTCAAATAAATCTGTGGCGCTATCAGACAAACTGGGCATCAAAGAAGATGAAACAAGCGCAGCCTTGAAAAAATCAAGCCCCAGGATGGTCAAGCGGTCGGTCCGAACAACCAGCACCGGACTCACGGCGCGTATCCCTAAGGCCGCTCTGCGGCCATCCCAGACATCAATTTGACGATCGTCGATGTCCCCTAGTGGCGCCATCAGTTGGGCCGAAGCTTGTCCATTCACCGTGTCCAATGCCTGGCCAAACGCGGCCAGCGCAGAATGGTTAACCGTATGGATGGCAACCGCCAGCATCACCCCAATGGCCACCATGATGAGTGCGACCAACCATCGAAACCACGCTTGAACACAGGCGCCTTTGAGCAACCAAAGGAACAGCAACTGGTGACCCCTCAGCCTTAGCAAACCAAGCCTTGGTGTGTCAAGCGCAAGGATCTACCCATGGATCGGGCAGCATCGTCAGAGTGGGTCACCACAACCAAGCTGGTCTGCCTGGCCGTACACAAATCGATCAACAAAGCCAAGGTGTTGGCCGCAGTCGCCGTGTCTAGATTTCCTGTGGGCTCATCTGCAAACACCACTTTAGGGTGATGCACCAAGGCACGCGCCAAGGCCACGCGTTGTTGCTCACCACCCGACAAGCTTGCCGGCTGCGCATTGAGGCGCTTTTGCAAACCAAGGTCACAGAGCAGGGAGCGGGCGGACTCAGCGCAGGCTTTTCCAGATTGCCCACCCAGCAAACAAGGCACCATGACGTTTTGCAGTGCCGACAGGTGCGGTAATAAATGAAAAGCTTGAAAAACAAAACCCATCTCGGACTGACGACAAGACCGCTGACGTTCGGCTGACCAAGCCGAGGTGGGCTGGTCAGACCAATAAACTTCGCCGCTCTTAGGAACTTCCAAGCCCGCCATGATATTGAGCAAAGTGGACTTTCCACAGCCCGAGGCGCCTTGGATCGCCACATGCTCCCCCAGCGCAAGCTCAAAGTCGAGACCTTGAAAAAGCCAATCGCCAGACGAATAGGCATGGCCAACAGAAAGAAGACTCAAAACAGCCATGAATCAGAGATTTATTGAATGGCTTGTGACAACAAGCCAGTTGAAAGTCTCTATTGTGGTTTGGATATTGATTTCAAATTTAACTGGGTCTATTTTTTTCATACATGGAGAAGCCGTAAGTCCTTGAGCTTTCTTAAAGAGCTTATTTTTTAAGCGGAGTTTTTGTAAAGATTTGACAGGGATCTTCACGATCAATAGACCGCATCAAATGGACATGATCGAACCAATCTCCATCACTTTTTTCAAATCGCTCAACGTAACCGTGCACTTGAGTTTGAGACTGATTTTCGGGATAAAGCCATTGAAAGACGCCCACATCTTTTCGCACATGACCGTTTCCAGCAATCAGGATGACCATTCGATCTTTAAAGTGATTGATGACACTCGCCATCCAAACATCACGCGCGATTTGGCCTTGGACCATCGGGTCAATGGCATTCAATGGCAACATATTGCAGTGCCCTTCGCGGATTGATTTTCTCTGAACGCTCAGCAACTGATTGGCATGCTGGTCAATGTTGTATTTGGCTATGGCTTGAGGGCTAAAGACAGCCGAATACCCTCCGCTCATCACTTTGCGCACATCCGCATTCGATAAATTGGCTGCAACCAGGGTGATTTTTTTATCCAAAGCCAATTGCACCAATGGCTTGTAAAAGCGCCAATCCCAGCCTGGTGATCCTGCTTTGACAAGAACACAATCAACATCTTTGCAACTGGTCAATGCCAGATCCAAAGATGCTTGATTTTCACGGTCGAACTGCTCCATCGCCACGACTGGGTTTTTCCCCAGAAGGATCAACTGCATGACAAGGTCCAAACGCAAGCTGTGACCGTTTGGGTTGTCATGGATTTCTCCCAACAAAAAAATTCTTGTCGCTTCGCTTGGGTTTTGGTTGTCACGGCTCTGCGCCTGCGAAACAAAGGGCAAGCTCAGGGCGACGATCAAGAAAAAAGAAATCGGAAAATATGAGGGCTGCAATGGAAATTGACGGGTTATCAAGATAAATTTTAAAAATGGAGATGATTGGCCTCAAGCAAGCTTTGAAGGTAAAACCCAATTTTTTCTCGGGAAATGACAGGTATAGCCGTTGGGATGTTTTTCTAGATAGTCTTGATGTTCTGGCTCAGCTTCCCAAAAATCACCCACTGGTTCTAATTCTGTCACAACATGACCTGGCCAAAGGCCTGAAGCATTGATATCGGCAATGGTCTTGATGGCTTCTAAACGTTGAATTTCGCTGGTGAAATAGATCGCCGAGCGATAGGACATGCCCAGATCATTGCCTTGACGCATGGGTGTCGTTGGATCATGTATTTGAAAGAAAAACTCCAGAATGCGTCGATAACTGACAACAGCCTGATCAAAGCAAATTTCTATGCCTTCGGCATGTGTGCCATGGTTTCGATAAGTGGCATTTTCCACATCTCCACCGGTGTACCCAACACGAGTGCTTTTGACACCCGGCATTCTGCGGATCAGATCTTGCATGCCCCAAAAACATCCACCCGCCAGCACGGCCCGTTCGTTTGGCATATCCAAGTCATTCACTGTGCGATGTCATGGTTTTTCTTCACTGCCACGGCCCAATTTCCTCGCAATCCAAAATAGAGACCACCCGCCCATAATGAAAAATGCATGTAATCTGTCAATATGAATGTGAGTAAACTTTCCGGCTTTAAAACCGTCCAAATGATTCCGGTAACAACACAGCACATCACGATACCGCTGAAGCGAGTGACCAAGTCTCCCAACACAGCCAGAAAAGC
>CAMDJU010000263.1 GCA_945900695.1 Bordetella parapertussis
TTTGTTTGGCTCGGTGACCAACTTCGACATTGCCGAAGAGTTGGTCAAAGCCGGCTACAGCCTCACCAAGGCGCAAGTGCGCATGCCCCATGGCCCCATCAAATTGGTGGGCGACTCAGCGGTGAGCGTTTCTTTGCACACCGACGTGGTGGTGGAAGTCAACGTATCGGTGTACGGCGAAACCGCCTGATCCCGCGCTGGATCCCGAAGAGGCCGTTGCTGCATGCAACGGCTTTTTCTTTTTTGGCGTCCCCAGGGCGCCGAGGTCTGTGACCTGGGCCTATGCGACGCCTGCGGGCCTGTAGGCTTTAGGCCATGCATACTTTTGATCGCCATGCGCGGCTTTTCCCCTGCCTTTGCACGCCTTATGCACAGGTTTATGCCGTGACATCACCCCTGTGGGGCTTTAGGATAGTGTTTTATCAGGAATCCCATGTCAGCTGTTTTTTCCAGCATCGAAGAACTGTCCCACAAAGATCGGCAAGTGGCGCAGTTGCGCATTCCGCCGCACTCCATCGAGGCCGAGTCCAGTGTGTTGGGCGGGCTTTTGCTGGACAACTCGGCCTGGGACCGGATTGGCGACATGCTTCAAGATGGTGACTTTTACCGCTATGAGCACCGCCAGATTTTTGCGTCCTTGACGGCCTTGATCAACACCAGCCGCCCGGCCGATGTGATCACCGTGTTTGAGCATTTGCAGGGGGTGGGCAAGGCCGAGGAGATCGGTGGCTTGGCTTACCTCAATGCCTTGGCCCAGTACGTGCCCAGCGCCAGCAACATCCGCCGCTATGCGGAAATCGTGCGTGAGCGCTCGATCTTGCGCAAGCTGGTCTCTGTGAGCGATGAAATCGCCACGCAGGCCTTCAACCCGCAAGGCAAGCAGGTTTCGCAAATCTTGGACGAGGCTGAACAAAAGGTGTTCAGCATTGGCGAAGAGGGTTCGCGCATGCGCCAAGGCTTCCAGGCCATGAACACCTTGGTCGTGAGCTTGATGGACCGGGTCCAGGAGATGGCCAACAACCCCAACGACATCACTGGCGTGCCCACTGGGTTTTATGATTTCGATCGAATGACCTCGGGCTTGCAGCCGGGAGACCTGGTGGTGCTGGCAGCTCGGCCCTCCATGGGCAAGACCGCTTTGGCCATCAATATTGCCGAGCATGTGGCTTTGCAAGAGCAGTTGCCGGTGGCGGTGTTCTCCATGGAGATGGGTGCCAGCCAATTGGCGGTTCGCATTGTGGGCTCGATTGGCCGCATTGATCAAACCCATTTGCGCACCGGCAAACTCACCGATGAGGAGTGGCCGCGCCTGACCGAGGCCATCGAGCGCTTGCGCGATGTGTCCTTGCACATCGATGAGACACCCGGCCTGAACACCAGCGAGCTGCGTGCCAATGCCCGGCGGCTGGCGCGCCAGTGCGGCAAGATGGGCCTGATCGTGGTCGATTATTTGCAGCTCATGTCGGGCTCGAGCAACGAATCAGACAACCGAGCCACCGAGCTGGGTGAGATTTCGCGCGGTTTAAAAATGTTGGCCAAAGAGTTGCAATGCCCGGTGTTGGCTTTGTCTCAGCTCAACCGCAGTGTGGAGACCCGCACCGACAAGCGGCCCATGATGAGCGACTTGCGCGAGTCGGGTGCGATCGAGCAAGATGCCGACGTCATCATGTTCATTTACCGCGATGACTATTACAACAAGGACTCCAAAGAGCCGGGCGTTGCCGAGGTGATCATCGCCAAGCAGCGCAATGGCCCCACGGGAACGGTCAAATTGACCTTCCTCAAGCACATCACCAAATTCGAGTCTTACGCGGCCAGCTCCAACGGCGACTATTGAGGTTGCTTTGGGTCACAGCGCATCGCTGGCAAAGTCGGCCAAACGAGAGCGCTCACCGCGGGCCAGGGTGATATGCCCGCCATGGGGCCAACCTTTGAAGCGGTCCACTGCAAAGGTCAGACCCGATGAACCTTCGGTCAGGTAAGGGGTGTCAATTTGGGCCAAATTGCCCATACAAATGATTTTGGTGCCGGGGCCGGCACGGGTGATCAGGGTTTTCATTTGCTTGGGGGTGAGGTTTTGTGCCTCATCAATGATCACAATTTTGTTCATGAACGTGCGCCCACGCATGAAGTTCATGCTCTTGATCTTGATGCGGCTGCGGATCAGCTCGTTGGTGGCGGCACGGCCCCACTCACCAGCCGAGGTTTCGGTTTTGGCCAGGGCTTCGAGGTTGTCGTCCAAGGCGCCCATCCAGGGGCCCATTTTTTCTTCTTCGGTGCCGGGTAAAAAACCAATGTCTTCACCCACACTGACGGTGGCGCGGGTCATGATGATCTCGGTGTAACGGCGCTCGTCCAACACCTGCGTCAAACCCGTGGCCAGAGCCAACAGGGTTTTGCCTGTGCCTGCGGTACCCGTGAGGGTGACAAAGTCGATCTCAGGATCCATCAGCAGGTTGACGGCGAAGTTTTGCTCGCGGTTGCGCGCATTGATGCCCCACACTGCATTTTTGGGGTGGGTGAAGTCTTTCAAGGTTTTGAGGGTGGCGGTTTTGCCCCGCACTTCGGTGACCCGGGCGTACATGTTGGGCTCGCCCGGGGCCTCAAAATAAACAAACTGGTTGATGTGCAAACTGGGCACGATGGGGCCACTCACCCGGTAGAAGGTGTGGCTGGCGCTTTGCCAACTCTCTATGTTTTTGGCATGCTTGACCCAAAAATCCTCACTCAAGCTCAATGCGCCCGAGTAAAGCAGATCGCCATCTTCGAGGGTTTTGTCGTTTTGGTAGTCTTCGGCCGCCAAGCCCAAAGCGCGGGCTTTGACGCGCATGTTGATGTCTTTGGAGACCAGCACCACTTCGCGCGGCGCATGCAATTTGCGCAAGGCTTCCACCACGCCCAGGATTTGGTTGTCTGCTTTGCCTTGGGGCAGGCTGCTGGGCAGAGAAACCTCCAGGTGGCTGGTTTGGAAAAACAATCGCCCTCCCACTTCTTTATGCCCGGTGCTGTTGAGCGCCAGGCCCACGGCCATGTCCGCCCCTGGGTGGGCCGCCAAGCTGTCCAAACTGCGGCTGGTTTGGCGCGCATTGCGGGCCACTTCGGTCATGCCTTTTTTGTGCCCATCGAGTTCTTCCAGAACAATCATCGGCAGAAAAACGTCGTGCTCTTCAAAGCGGAACAAGCACATGGGGTCGTGCATCAAGACGTTGGTGTCCAGCACGAATAGCTTGGCAGGGCCGCTTGGGGCCTTTTTCTTGGGCTTGGCCTCCGGCTTGCTGTACTGAGGGGCTTTGACAGTGGGCGTATTGATCTTGTTGGGCAGTTGCTTATCCAGATACAAACCTTGATGGGGAGCTTCATTTGACAATGGTTCGGCTCTTGGTGGTGCCGTGCGCTTTGGCTGATGACCGCGGCGCTGTGACCCTTCTTCGCTAGAAGTGATAGCGGGGCCTGTGGCCATGGCCTCGGTGCGGAGCAGGGCGGCGCGTTTGCCAGGTGGGGGAGGTAGCGGCATGGTCAATGGTTTTCAGTGGGGGTGGGGGCAGGTTTCAGAAGCGAAAAAGCCGCCGGGTAAAGCCGGCGGCTGGAGTAGAAAGGACAAACAAAAAAAGGTTCCAAGGCGGCTGCCGGCTAAGCTGATCGAGCCCGAGTCAATCTCAATGCCGCAGACATCAAGCAGTCTTTTCGGCTTTTTTGAGCGCTTTGACAGACTTTAAAACTTCGTCAATGTGACCGGGCACTTTGAGGCCACGCCATTCTTGTTTGAGCAAGCCATCGGAACCGATCAAAAAGGTGCTGCGCTCGATGCCCTTGACCTTTTTGCCATACATGATTTTGTTTTTCACCACGCCAAACATGTGGCACATTTTTTCTTCGGTGTCGGCAATCAGTTCAAAAGGCAACTCCAGCTTGGTTTTGAAATCGTCATGGGATTTCATGTTGTCTCTGGAAACGCCAAAAACCACCGCGCCAGCTTTGGCAAAGTCTTTGTATTTGTCCCGAAACTGCATGGC
>CAMDJU010000264.1 GCA_945900695.1 Bordetella parapertussis
GTGGCTGCCAGCGCCTTATTGGAAACATGGGCTGACTATCTATCTGAGCAAAAGGCCCCAGATGGCGTGTTGATCGGATGCTTTGGTGACCCCGGTTTGTTCGCGCTGCGCGAGTCCAGTGCCTGCAAGGTCACTGGTTTGGCGGAGGCCTCATTTATCGAGGCATCTCAGCGGGGTCCATTTGCCATTGTCACGGGTGGGCTTCGCTGGAAACCCATGTTGCAGCGCTTGGCTTTGACCTTGGGTTTTGGGGAAGCGCTGCTTCACATTGAAACTGTGACACCCACAGGGGCCATGTTGCAGGCCGACACTGCGATGGCCATTGAATGCCTGACACAGGCATGCCAAGCCGCCTCCTTGCCTGGTGTTCGGTCAATTATTTTGGGTGGCGCAGGCTTGGCAGGCTTGGCTTCATTGATTCAACCGCATGTTGAATTGCCATTGATTGACAGTGTCCAAGCTGGTTTGCGGGTCTTGATCAAGGGGGAGGCACCCCAACCCATTCGCAGCGCCAATGGGTTTGTGGCCCGCTTGAGCCATTTGTCTCCAGCCATGTTGCGCTTGGCGGATTGAGCTTTGCCTCAGATGATCAATTTCATGGCTTGAATAAAGATGGGTTGTCACTTTTGTGCGGGATTATTTTCTAAAGGCTTGCTTGACACCGGCGCCCCTGTCACAATAATTTGATGAACACATCACGCACTTCCCAGATCAAGGCCAAAGCCGCTCAGTACTATGCCGTTGGCATTGCATTCTTTTCTGTCATCGTGGGCATCATCGTCACCATCATGGTGATCGTCAACCGAAACAGTTGAGCCGATTTCGCCCTGCCAAATTCAGAAATCATTTTTTGGGTTTCGGCCATGGCATCTAAATGGATATCCACTGCAAAAACCTTTGCCCCTTCTTGGGCAAAGCGGACGGCGGTTGCGCGTCCATTGCCCCATCCGGGCCCCACACAGCCGGCGCCGGTGATGATGGCCACTTTGTGTGCTAATCTGAGTGTGGGTTGATGCATCGGTTGTCCTGATGGGTTTGTTTATCGGGTGGCCGCAATCAAACCGCCGTCCACCACAATGCTTTGTGCCGTGATGTAGCGGCTTTCGTCGCTGGCCAAAAAAAGCACCGTGTTGGCCACATCCCAGGCGTCGCCCATGTGCCCGGCGGGGACTTGCTTGTGCCGATGCTCGACAAATGCTTCAAACTGTCCGCCAGCATATTTATCGGCCAAACGTTTGACCAAGGGCGTGAATACCAAGCCAGGAACCACGCAATTCAACCGAATACCCTTGGCGGCATACAGTACTGCGGTGGTTTTGGTCAATTGCATCAAGGCTGCTTTGCCTGCGGCATAGGCCACCTGTGGTTTGCCCACATACCGCAGCCCTGCCACGGAAGAGATGCTGATGATGGAGCCGCTGCCTTGGTTTTCCATGATGGGCAAAACTGATTTCATCGTCAGAAACGCTGTTTTGACGTTCAAGTCCATTTGCCCGTCCCATGTTTCTTCACTCATCTCCACGGGACCACCCGGCTCAGACTGGCCGACGTTGTTGATCAAAATGTCGATGCGGCCAAACATGTCCATGCAGCTCTTCACCATGTTTTGCACATCTTCAGCGATGGTCACATTGGCGGTGGTCACATGGGCTTTGCCGCCTTCCTCTGCGATGATTTTTTCGGTCACTTTGGCGGCATCTAAGTCACGATCAACACCAAATACAGTGGCACCCTGGCGCGCCAACAAAACGGCAATGGCTTTGCCGTTTCCCCAACCTTCGCCCCGAGTGCCACAACCGGTCACCAGAGCCACTTTTCCGTCCAGTCTCAGCATAAATAGTCCATGAAAAAGGATTCGTTGTTGAACTTGAAAATGTGTTTTGATGAGGCTGTCGCCCCACCATTGAAGGCAAAACACGCCCGCCTGAGAATCCGTCAAGATACTAGTTTGACTTTGGGATTGACAGGCTAGGGTTTTCGATGGTTTGTCAAATTTCTTTGAAACGCAGTCAGTGTTGTCAATTTTGATGGTTTGATCATTGAATAACGCCACATTGTGCGTCGAAAAATCGAACGCTCAGCTCCAATCCTGCCGGACTCTTATATGATCGCCCCGCATTGTCAAACGCAAACAGTTGCAGTGACACCCTGCCTTTCATACCTCAGAGGACCGAGCCATGTCAAAAATCCCGCCCGCACTTGCTGCGCTTCCATTCCCCGTCATCGGTTCGCCGTTGTTCATCATCAGCAACCCCAAGCTGGTGATTGCCCAGTGCATCAACGGTGTGGTGGGCTCTATGCCAGCTTTGAATGCCCGTCCAGCCTCTCAGTTGGATGAATGGTTGGCGGAGATCACCGAAGCGCTGGCCGCGCACAACCAAGCGCATCCTGAGCGTCCTGCCGCGCCGTTTGCCATCAACCAAATCGTGCACAAAAGCAATGACCGCTTGGAGCACGACATGGCCTTGTGCGTGAAGTACAAAGTGCCCGTGATCATCACTTCTTTGGGGGCGCGTGAAGAGGTCAATCAGGCTGCTCACAGCTATGGCGGTGTGGTGTTGCACGACATCATCAACAACAAATTCGCGCACAAAGCGATTGAAAAAGGCGCGGATGGTCTGATTGCTGTGGCCGCTGGGGCAGGGGGGCACGCCAGTGTGAAAAGTCCATTTGCGCTCATCCAAGAAATCCGTCAGTGGTTTGATGGCCCTGTGGCATTGAGTGGCGCCATCTCCAGTGGCGGTGCCATTTTGGCGGCGCTGGCCATGGGGGCAGACTTTGCTTACATTGGATCGGCCTTCATCGCCACCGACGAGGCACGGGCCAGCGATGCCTATAAACAATGCATCGTGGACAGCAACTCAGACGATATCGTTTATAGCAACTTGTTCACGGGCGTTCACGGCAATTACTTGGCACAGTCCATCCGCAACGCCGGCATGGACCCTGAGAATTTGGCGCAAAGCGATCCCAGCAAAATGGACTTTGGTGGCGACAAGTCCAAAGCGTGGAAAGACATTTGGGGTTGCGGCCAAGGCATCGGGGCCATTGACAAGGTGCAAAGTGCAGCCGCGTTGATCGACCAATTGAAGGCCGAATTTGCAGCTGCCAAGGCCCGGGTATTGGTTTGAATGGATGCACCCCAGCCCCAGCTGGGCCTGAGGTGATGTTGGTTCAGCTGAAATGGCAGATGTAGTGGTAAGCCTGCGCCACCTTGATGTCAAACGAAGAGTTGGCAGGCACTGAGAACTGGCTGCCTGGACCCGAGGTTTTCCATTCGTTGCTGCCGGCCACTTTGTATTCACAGCCACCCGCCACACACTCCATGATTTCGGCAGCGGCGGTGTTGAAGGTGAGGGTGGCGGCCAGCACCACGCCCACGGATTTCTTTTCACCATTGGCCAATGTGACGGTGTGGCTGACGCACTTGCCATCGAAAAACACATTGGCTTGGGTGGCGACGCTTGCGCCTTGGAGTTGTTCGGTCACCATGGTCAGGCTTTCTTTTTCGAAGCAGGTTTGCGTGCAGGCGTGGCTTTGGCAGCGCGCTCGTTTTTCAGGTTGGCCGCAATGCGCAAGCGCAAAGCGTTGAGCTTGATGAAGCCGCCAGCATCAGCTTGGTTGTAAGCGCCGCCGTCATCGTCAAAGGTGGCGATGCGGGTGTCAAACAGGCTGTCGGTTTTGCTCTCGCGGCCCACGCACATGATGGTGCCTTTGTAGAGCTTCAAGCGCACCTTGCCGTTGGCGGTGGCTTGCGAGGCGTCTATCAAGCCTTGCAGCAACTCGCGCTCGGGGCTGAACCAATAACCGTTGTAAACCAGCCTTGCGTAACGCGGCATCAGGTCTTCTTTCAAAGACAAGACTTCGCGGTCCAAGGTGATGGACTCGATGGCGCGGTGACCCGACAACAAGATGGTGCCACCCGGGGTTTCATAGCAACCACGGCTCTTCATGCCCACGTAGCG
>CAMDJU010000265.1 GCA_945900695.1 Bordetella parapertussis
GTGGCCGCTTGGGACCACGAGGTGGGCCGCCATTTGATGGCCCGCAAAATTTTGAACATTCCCGTGGTGCTCTACCGCACGGCAGCGGGCGCGCCAGTGGCCTTGGAGGACACCTGCCCGCACCGCTTTTACCCACTGTCCAAGGGGCAACTGATCGGCGATGCGGTCGAGTGCGGCTACCACGGCTTGCAGTTCGATTGCAGCGGCCGCTGCCAGCGCGTGCCTGGGCAAGACAAAATTCCCGACAGCGCCAAGGTGCGCAGCTTTCCGGTGGTGGAGCGCTGGGGTTGGATTTGGATTTGGATGGGCGACCCCGCTTTGGCCGATGACAGTTTGATCATCGACATTCCCCAACTGCGCACCAAAGACTGGGCGGTGTGTGCGGGCGAGCGCTTGCACTTCAAAGGCAATTACACCTTGATGACCGACAACTTGCTCGACCCCTCGCACGTGAGTTATGTGCACCGGTCCACCTTTGGGACCAACGAGGAAGCCCAATTGCCGGTCAAAACCACACAGCACGAGCACTTCATCACGGTCAGCCGCATGGTGCCCGACAAACCACCGGCACCGGTGTTCAAGCGCTTTGGCAACTTCAAAGGCAATGTGCACCGCTGGCAGGTGTACCGGGTGGCACCACCGTCTTTGTGCATCATCGACACCGGCTCGATCGATGCCACTGGCGACGATGGCTCCACGCTGGACTTGGCCGAGGACAGCTTGACGCGCATGGTCAGCCTGCCCGAGGGCGACCCGCGCCAAATGCTGGCCATCCGTGGGTTTGACTTCATGACCCCAGAGACCGACAACAGCACCCATTACTTTTGGTTTTTGATCCGCAACTTTGGCCTCACCGACCGCTACATTGAGCGCCAAGTGGTCGACCAAGCCACGCTGGCTTTCAAAGAAGATTTGGTGGTGGCCGACGCCATCCAAGAGCGCATCGATAGCGGCATCTTGCCCAAGCCCACCCATTTGCGCATGGACGCGGGGCGAGCGCAGGCCCACATGCTGCTCGATCGCATGATTGCCGCTGAGCAAGCCGCAACCGGGGGCACGGCTTGAAAAAAGTCATTTGCGTGGTCGGCTCCCAAGGGGGCATTGGTGCGGCCTTGTGCGAACGGCTGCAAACCCATTACGACATCATTCGCATGGACGTTGACGGGCCCATCCCTATCGACCTGGCCGATCCCGCCAGCATTGAGCAGGCTTTTGCCCTGGCGCGCGAGACCGCGCCGCAGATCGACGCGCTGGCGCTGACCGCAGGCATTTTGCACCTGGACAAATTGGCCAACCTGAGCTTGACCGAATGGAACCGGGTGATGGCCATCAATTTGACGGGCCCTTTTTTGTGTTGCCAAGCCGCCCAAACGTGGTTGCGCGATGGGGGCCGCATGGTGTTGACCGGCTCTTTGGCCGGCCGTACCGGGGGGGTGCTCACGGGCACCGCTTATGCGGTGTCCAAGGGGGGCATCGAAAGCCTGACCAAATCCATGGCCCAAGAGCTGGCGCCCCGGCGCATCACGGTCAATTGTGTGGCGCCCGGCGGTGTGGACACGCCCATGGTGCGGCGCAATCCGCCGGCATCGGTGCTCTCGCTGGAGGCGGCCACCCCATTGAAGCGCTTGGGCTCGCCCCACGAGATCGCAGCGGCCATGGCGTTTTTGCTCAGCGATGACGCGTCTTACATCACTGGCGAGGTGCTGGCCGTCAATGGTGGCATCCGCATGGACTGAGCACCCATCTCTGAACAGAACGCAAGCAAGGCCCACATGACGTCTCCGACCAAATCCACCACCATGACACGGCGCTTGCGCGAGCTTTTGGCGCGCCCGCAAGCCCTGATGGCCCCCGGCGCGGCAGACGCCTTGACCGCACGGCTGGTGGCGCGCCAAGGCTTTGAGGCCATCTACATGAGCGGCGCGGGCACAACGGCTGTGCGTTTGGGCATGCCCGACATTGGCTTGCTGACCATGGGCGAGATGGCCGATAACGCGCAGCGCATCGCCGAAGCCTCAGGCCTGCCCCTGGTCGCCGATGCCGACACTGGCTACGGCGGGGTGATGAACGTGCGCCGCACGGTGCGCGCCTATGAACGCGCGGGTGTGGCCGGCATTCACATTGAAGACCAACAGTGGCCCAAGCGCTGCGGACATTTGGCCGGCAAATCGGTCATTCCGGCGGGTGACATGGTCAGCAAAGTCAAGGCCGCCACGGACGCGCGCCACGACGACGACTTTGTCATCATCGCCCGCACCGATGCCTTGGCGGTAGAAGGCTTTGATGCGGCCATGGCGCGTTGCCAAGCGTATGCACAGGCCGGTGCCGACATGATCTTCATGGAAGCGCCATCGCTGCGCGAGCACCTCGAGGCCGTACCCCGGCAAATCAAGGTGCCCACGCTCTACAACATGGCGTCCAGCGGCAAGACCCCTTTTTTGG
Organism: Bordetella parapertussis; assembly: GCA_945900695.1. Taxonomy (GTDB): domain Bacteria; phylum Pseudomonadota; class Gammaproteobacteria; order Burkholderiales; family Burkholderiaceae_C; genus Limnohabitans; species Limnohabitans parapertussis_A. Next base: position 2,443 of record CAMDJU010000265.1, read on the forward strand.
GGATCGACGAGATTGGCCGCATGGGCTACAAGTTGGTGATCTACCCGAACTTCGCTTTGCTGTCGGCCATCAACGCCATTGAAAAAACCCTCGCCACCTTGCACCAAACTGGAACGGTGGCCGACATTGCGCCGCACATCACCAATTTCCAACAGTTTTTTGACCTGCTGGGCATGCGCGAAGTGCAAGCCTTGGAAGCCCGTTTTGGTGTGGACGACACCCACCGTGTTGGCTACTGAATCCATCCACCCCCCACGCCCCTGACATTCACCGAGAGGAACCCCCATGTCGCAACACAGTTACACCAAAGGCCTGCACGATCTGGGTCGTGGCCACTTCGCATACCTGGTGCCCGATGGCAGTTGGGGTTGGTCCAATGCCGGCTTGATCGAAGACTCTGGCCAAACCATGCTGGTGGACACGCTGTTTGACCTGAAGATGACCGCCGACATGCTCAAGGCCATGCGCTCCGCGGTGCCCGCAAGTTCGCAAATTGGGGCTTTGATCAACACCCATGCCAACGGCGATCACACCTTTGGCAATCAACTGGTGGAAGGCGCGCGCATCATCGCCTCACAAGCTTGCGCCGAAGACATGAAGCTGCGCCCGCCCGAAGAGCTGGCGCGTTGGGGCCGCGAGTGGCCCACCATGGGCATTGCAGGCCAATTTTGGCAAGAGGTGATTGGCTCGCGCTTTGATTTCGAGGGCATCCACCTGACCTTGCCAACCGAAACGTTCACCGGCCAAATGAACCTGCGCGTGGGCAACAAGGAAGTTCAATTGATCGAGGTAGGACCGGCCCACACCCGTGGTGATGTGTTGGTCTATGTGCCCGAAGACCGCATCCTCTACACCGGCGACATGTTGTTCAACGGCGGCCACCCCGCCATTTGGGCCGGTCCTGTGACCAACTGGATCAAGGCCTGTGATTTGATGCTGTCGTGGGATTTGGAGGCTGTGGTCCCGGGCCACGGCCCAATGACCGACAAAGCCGGCATCCGTGAGTTTCGCGATTACCTGATCTATATTTTTGAACAAAGCCGCATCTGCCATGCCAACGGCATGACGTTTGAGCAAGCCGCCGACCACATGTCAATGGACCGCTGGGCCCACTTGGCCGAAGACGAGCGCATGTATGTCAATGTATTCGCCTGCTACCGTGAGCTGGGTGGCATGCAAGGGCCCAAGCCCAACTTTGAGCAGATGTATCAACTGATGGCCAAAAAGCACTTTTCCAAGCAAGCGGGGCATGGTCACCACGATCATGGCCACGACCACAAGCATTGAACCCTTGACCGTCAGGTGACGGTGTAGTCGTCGCGGTCAAAGACCCGCGTCATTTCCCAGTAGTCCACCATGCGCCAGGGGGAGGTGGCAAACACCCGCCCGCGCTTGTTTTTGTACCAGCTGCCCACGCCCTTGTGCGACCACACCATTTGGCTGTGGATGTCGTCAACCCGTTGGTTGAACGCGTCGTGGACGTCGGGCTTGCAGTCCAGGCTGGAATA
>CAMDJU010000266.1 GCA_945900695.1 Bordetella parapertussis
AAATCGCGTTTTTGGTGACCAAGCCCATCAGCATCACAAAGCCGATGGCTGAAAACATGGACAAGGTAGATCGGAAGAACATCAGCGACAGCACCACCCCAATCAAGGTCAGGGGCAGCGAACTCATCAAGGCCAGGGGCTGCAAAAAACTCTTGAATTGGCTGGCCAAAATCATGTAGATGAATATCACCGCCAAAGCCAGCGATGAAAGCGCGTAGGAAAAAGACTCTTCCATGCTTTTGGTGGAGCCGCCGATGCGAAAGCGGTAACCGGGGGGCAGGGGAACATCGGCCATCACGCGCCGAATGTCTTTGGACACCTCGCCGCTGGAGCGCAGGTGGGTGTTGCTACTGAAGGCCACCTCGCGCGAGAGGTCGCGCCGGTTGATTTGGTTCGGGCCCGTGGCTGTCACCACCTGGGCGACTTGGTTCAAGCGGGCATTGCGTGGGCTGCCGTCTGCCGCGTTGGGCAAAGAAAAGGGCAGTCGCTCCAAGTCTTCGGGGGTATTGCGGTGCGTGGGTGCCAGCCGCACGATGACGTCATAGGTCTGGTCGTCGGGGGCGCGCCAATTGCCCACTGTCGTGCCTGCAATCAGGGTGCGCAATTGGGTCCCCAAGGTGGCCACACTCAGACCCAGGTCAGAAGCGGCGTCTTTGCGCACCACCACCTCGATGGTGGGCTTATTGGGCTTGGTGCTGGAATCGATGTCGACCAATCCTGGCACGGTTTGGAGTTTTTGCATCACCCCTCGGCTGATGCGCTCCAACTCGGCCTGTTCCGGGCCCAGCAGCGAAAATTCGATGGATTTATTGCCCCCGCCCACGGCCTCTTGCAAGCCCACATGGGTGACGGTGATGCCGGCTACGCGGCTCAAGCGCTCGCGCAGCGCAGCGGTCATCTCGTCCAAACCGCGTTTTCTCTGCTTGCGGTCCAGCAGGCGCACCAAGATATTGGCGTAGACCTTGCCCGCCGCCATCCCGGTGTTGATGGTGGACAAGGTGTATTTGACCTCAGGGAACTCGCGCAAGATGGCCTCAACTTGCAAGGTTTTGGCCTCTGTGGCCTCTAAGGACGAGCCCATCGGGGTGTAAAAACTCACCGTGATTTCTGAAAAATCGGCCTTGGGGGCAAACTCGGTCCCCAGCAAAGGCACCAGTCCCAGGCTGGTCAAAAAAACCGCCAGGGCCAGTGCCATGGTGGTTTTTTTAAAGCGCAGTGCCCAAGCCAGGGTTCGCTGGTAGACATCGGCCAAGGCATGGGTGCCTTGGTCAAACCAACCGGTGACCCGACCAATGCTGCGGTCATACCAGGATTTGCCCTGTTTGTTGCCATGTTTGGCGATGCTGGGGTCGTGCCAAATGCTGGACAACATCGGGTCCAGGGTGAAGCTGACAAACATCGAGATCATCACCGCGGCGACGATGGTGATGCCAAACTCGTGGAAAAACTTGCCGATGATGCCGCCCATGAATCCAATCGGTAGAAAAACCGCCACGATCGAGAACGTGGTGGCCAGCACCGCCAAGCCAATCTCTTGGGTGCCATCCAAAGCGGCTTGGTAAGGCGATTTGCCCATTTGCACATGGCGCACGATGTTTTCGCGCACCACAATGGCGTCGTCAATCAACAAGCCCACGCACAGCGACAGGGCCATCAGGGTGATCATGTTCAGGGTGAAGCCAAACATGTACATGAACAAAAAAGTGCCGATGATGGCAATCGGCAAGGTCAGGCCGGTGATGACAGTCGAGCGCCATGAGTTGAGGAACAAAAACACAATCAACACCGTCAGCAAAGCCCCTTCGATCAGGGTTTGGCGCACATTGTTCACGGCCACCCGGATGCTGCGCGCACCGTCGCTCACCGGCTCCAATCGAACCCCCGGTGGCAAGGTGGCGGCCATTTCTTTGACGGCTTGGTTCAGACCGTCCACCACGCCAATGGTATTTTCGTCTTGGGCCTTTTGCACCGACATCAGCAAGGTGCGCTGGCCGTTGTACAAGGCCAAGCTTTCGACTTCTTGGCCGGCGTCTTGCACCTGGGCCACCTGGCGCAAATAAACCGGCCCACTGGCTTTGCGCGCCACGATGACCGCGCCAAAGTCCTCCGGCCGGCGCAGGCGCGCATCGATTTGCACCACCCGTTCTTGCTGGGCCGAGCGCACAGTGCCCAGCGGCAGGCTTTGGTTTTCTGAGCGCACGGCATTGACCACTTGGTCGGCAGACACGCCCAGTGCCTCCATGGCCTGCGGGTTGAGCAGGAGGTTGATTTCACGCTTGGTGCCCCCCACCAGGCTCACCGAGCCCACGCCGCGCACATTTTCCAAGCGTTTTTTCAGGGTCTGATCGGCCCAATTGGTCAGCTCCACCGGCGACATCGCGCTGACGCCGGGCGTGGGGGCTTGGGCCACCACGGCCAGGGAATACACCGCCTTGCTGGCCGGGTCAAAGCGCAATACCCGTGGGTCTTTGACCTCGTCGCGCAGCAAGGGGCGCAGATTGGCAATTTTTTCGCGCACGTCCTCGGCCGCTTTGCGCCCCTCGATGTGCAACTGGAACTCCAACACCACCACCGATGCGCCTTCGTAACTGCGCGAGGTCAAAGTGTTGATGCCGGCAATGGCGTTCACCCCTTCCTCAATTTTTTTACTGACTTCGGATTCGATCACCTCGGGCGAAGCGCCTGGGTATTCTGTGGTCACCACCACCACGGGGAAGTCGACATTGGGGAACTGGTCCACCTGCAAGCGCTGGTAGGAAAACAAACCCAGCACCACGATGGCGCACATCATCATGGTGGCAAACACCGGGTTTTGCAGGCTGATGCGGGTGAACCACATGGGTCAAGGGGCCTTGGTCGGGGCGTTGACTTTGACGCTGAGCCCTTCACGCAGGCTGCCCACCGCACCGCTGATGATGGTGCTCTGGGCATCAGCACCGCTGATGCCCACCCAGGTGTCAGCGCTGCCCTCGGTTTGGCCGCGCGGCCCCAGGGTGACGTTTCGGTACACCACCTTGCCATTGAGCAGGGTTTGCACATAGGCTTGGGTGCGCTCGGTGCGCACCGCCGACAAGGGCACGGCCAGCACCTGGGTTTGATCGGTGTCGATCAGGCCTTGCACAAATTGGCCATGGCGCAGGCCAGGCAAGGACGGCAGCGACAGGTAGACCATCACGCTGCGGCTGACGCTTTGGGTGCTCGGGTTGATGCGGATCACCTTGGCAGGTACGGGCTCATCTTGACCTTCGACCCGCACCCGGGCGATTTGACCGGTGCGCAAACCCAAAACATCGCCGGTGCTCATGGGCACCTCGACTTCCAATCTGCTGAGGTCGACCAATTCCAACACCTTGGTGTCAATCGCCAGCCGTTCGCCAGGTTGGGCCAATCGAGCGGACACCTGGGCATTGATGGGCGAGCGCAGTACCGCATCCTCCAAGGACTTGGCCGCCACATCGGCAGCTGACAAGGCCGCTTTGTGGGTGGCTTGCGCCCCTTGCAAGGAGGCCAGTGAAGTCTCAAGCGCAGTTTTGGAGATAAAGCCTTGGTCAACCAGGGCTTTGTTGTTGTCGAACTGGCGTTGGGCAATGTCAATTTGGGCCTTTGCCGCCTCGGCTTGGTCTTTGAACTGTTGCAGGCGGCGCAGGTATTCGGTGGGTTCGATGCGGGCCAACACCTGGCCCGTGCGCACGCTGTCGCCCTCGCGCACCACCAAGTCCATCAGCTCACCGGCCACACGGGCCTTGATCACGGCGCTGTTGACCGCTTTGACGCTGCCAGTGAATGGCACACCCACCGTCAAGGCGCGGTTGCTCAGGGTCATCACGTCGCCAGGGGCCAGTTCGTAAACCATTTCGACCACCACTGGGGGCGGTGGGGGTGGCGCGCTTTGGCTTTTGTAATACCAAGCGGCCCCCAGGCCGCTGGCCAAGACCACAGCCCA
>CAMDJU010000267.1 GCA_945900695.1 Bordetella parapertussis
CGCCCCTTTGCGGGTATCGGAACCCGCGAGCAGTGGGACGACGCGATGAATTTGAATTTCCATGCGGGACGAGAACTCACCCATGCCTTGCTGCCAGACATGCAAGCGCGTGGCTTTGGCCGCATCATCAATTTGACCGGACCCGATGAGCCCATGACCATGAACGGTGGTGTGCCGCCCAACGGCGCCGTGCATTTGTGGTCCAAAGCTTTGTCGCGGCATGTGGGGGCGAATGGCATCACGGTCAACAGCATTGCGCCCGGGCGGATCCATTCTGAACAAGTGGACCAAAAGTTACTGCCCACGGCTGAGGCCCAGCAGGCCTGGGTCAAGGCGAATGTGCCGGCAGGGTACATCGGTGAACCGCAAGACCTGGCTGCTTTGGTGTGCTTTTTGGTGTCGCCGCTGGCGCGCTACATCACGGGGCAGGTGATCCACGTCGATGGTGGTGCAAGGCGCGCTGCATCTTGAGCCCACTGACACGCTGAATCAGTCTGGCTTTGTCGCGGCCAGACAAGCGCGGCCATTCTCTTGATGGTGCAGTTATGCAGCCCTGCCGCAGGCTAAAACTTGCCGTACTTCAAGTAAGCCTCAACCGGGTCCATGCCTGAACGGATGGCATCGCGCACCTGGTTTTCGGTCAGGGCCACGGCCTCGGTTTTTTCCACCACCTCGGCCACCAAGACTTGGGGGATCACCACCACCCCATCGCGGTCGCCCAGCACATGGTCGCCGCTGTGGATGGTCACGCTGCCGATGGTCACCGGCTCGCCATACCGATCGGGTTGCCAGCGCGCCACGATGTCAGAGGGCGTGAAAAAAGTGTGCACCACCGGAAAGCCCAGCTCCAAAATGAAGTCGGTGTCGCGGCACCCGCCATCGACCACATAGCCCAGCACGCCTTTGTTTTTCAAGGTCTCGGCAGACAACTCGCCCATCAAAGCAATTTCTTGGTTGTGCGGTTGGCACACCACCACATGGCCGCTGGGTGCTTTGGACAGCAAAGTGGTCCAGCCCAGCAAGCTGTCGTGGCGGCTGATGCTGTGGTCGATGTGGCCCGACACTGTCCATGCCGGCCCCGCCACCTTGAGCGCAGGGTCGAGCGGGCGCAGGTGCGAGGGCAACACACAGTTGGGGTGGCCCATGCCACGCAGCACATCGTGCACAGCGCCGGTATAGAGGTTTGAGAGGCGATCAACCAATGAAGGGGTGGTGGTCATGTGGGGGTTCCTTTGGGTCACTGTAGAAGAAGCGGGTCGCTCCCCCCATGCTGGAAAACCCCAGCTACAGCGCGCCGGTCCAATCTTGCGGAAACACCCACAGCAGCAAACTGGTGAAGACCAAGTAGCGCAAAAACTTGCCCACGCCCATGTAGAACAAACACGGCCAAAAGGGCAGCCGCAAATAACCGGCCACCGCACACAGGGGGTCGCCGATCACCGGCAGCCAGCTGAGCAAACAGGCCTTGGGCCCCAAGGCTTGCAACCAGGTCAAAGCGCGCATGCGCACCGGGCTTTCACCCCGCACTTTGTCCACCACCTTTTGGGTGCCCCAGCCCATCCACCAGTCCAAGGCCCCGCCCAAGGTGTTGCCCGCCGTCGCCACCAAAATCGTGGGCCAAAACAAATCGGGGTTGAGCTTGATCAAACCAAACACCACGGGCTCTGAGCCCATGGGCAACAAGGTGGCCGATATGAACGAGACCACAAATACCGTGCTCAGGCCATAGCGCGGCAGCGCCAAAGTGGTCAACAGCAGGTGCATCCAATCCATGGTGGCCTAAGTATAGAAACATGTGAGGAGTCACTGCGGCGCAAGCCATTGAAAATGAAATGTGCGCATGCGCACACAAGGCTTTTTGCCACCAAATCAGTGATGCGCCATGGGTGTTAACACGAATGAAAAACCGCCCATCAAGGCTTGTGCTGCGAGAAAACACGCCGCTACAATCGTGCCTCCTTTTTAAGCAACCCCATTTCTCCTCAAGCATGCACATCGGACCCTTCGCCTTGACCAACCGCTTGATGGTCGCCCCCATGGCGGGGGTGACCGACAGGCCGTTTCGCCAGTTGTGCAAGCAATGGGGCGCGGGTTATGCGGTGAGTGAAATGATCACCTCGCGGCGCGATTTGTGGCACACCGCCAAAACCACGCGGCGTGCTGATCACCGGGGAGAAAGCGGGCCCATCGCGGTGCAAATTGCCGGCACCGATCCGCAGATGATGGCCGATGCCGCGCGCCACAACATCGACAACGGTGCGCAAATCATTGACATCAACATGGGCTGCCCGGCCAAAAAAGTGTGCAACGTGTGGGCAGGTTCCGCATTGATGCAAAACCCACCACTGGCGCTGGCCATTGTTGAAGCGGTGGTCCAAGCCTGTGCACCTTTGGGCGTGCCGGTCACCTTGAAGATGCGCACGGGTTGGAACGCTGACAACAAAAACGCCTTGCCTTTGGCCTTGGCCGCAGAGCAAGCCGGGGTGCAGATGCTCACCATCCATGGCCGCACCCGCGAGCAAGGCTACAAAGGCCAAGCCGAGTACCTCACCGTGGCCGAGGTCAAGTCGCGTGTGCGCATCCCCGTGGTGGTCAATGGCGACATCGACTCACCGCAAAAAGCCCGGGCCGTGCTGGACCTCACGGGTGCTGATGCCCTGATGGTGGGGCGAGCTGCGCAAGGGCGGCCTTGGATTTTTCGCGAAATCGTCCACCACTTGGCCACCGGTGAAACCTTGGCCCCACCCTTGGTGGCCGAGGTGCGCCGATCGCTGCTGGCGCACTTGCACGCGCACTGCGCTTTGTATGGCGAGTACACGGGCGTGCGCACGGCCCGCAAACACCTGGGCTGGTATGTGCGCCACATGCCTGGGGGCGAAGCGTTTCGCCAGCACATCAACACCTTGGAAGACCCGCAGGCCCAGGCCGACGCATTGGGTTTGTTTTTAGATCAGTGGGCACAAACCTCGGACCGCATGCCTGCGGCCATGTGGGTCAATGCCCCGACAGCAGAGACACAGTTCGCATGAGCAAGAGAAACATAGAAGACGTGGTGCGCTCCAGCCTGGAGGCTTACTTTCGCGATTTGCGTGGCACAGAACCCGGTAATTTGCACGACATGGTGGTGCGCACGGTGGAAAAGCCCTTGCTCGAAATCGTCATGAAGCACGCCGAAGACAACCAGTCGCGCGCCGCCCAGTGGCTGGGCCTGAACCGCAACACCTTGCGCAAAAAACTCACCGAACACAATCTGCTTTGATTGAACCCCTGCAAGGCTGCCCGCAAGTGCAGGACCTGCCAACCCTGGACCCCCATGAACGCATTGATTTCTGTCTCGGACAAGAGCGGCATTGTTGAGCTTGCCCAGGCCTTGCACGCGCTGGGCGTGGGCCTGATCTCCACCGGTGGCACCGCGCAGCTGTTGCGCGACCAAGGCCTGCCCGTGCGCGAGGTGGCCGATGTGACTGGCTTTCCCGAGATGCTCGATGGCCGCGTCAAAACCTTGCACCCCATGGTGCATGGCGGCTTGCTGGCCCGCCGCGATCTGCCCGCCCACATGCAGGCCTTGCAGGCGCACGGCATAGCCACCATTGACCTGCTGGTGGTCAACTTGTATCCATTTGAAGCCACGGTGGCCAAACCGGGTTGCACCTTGGAAGACGCGATCGAGAACATCGACATCGGTGGCCCTGCCATGGTGCGCAGCGCCGCCAAAAATTGGAAGCATGTGGCAGTGCTCACCGATGCCGCGCAATACGGCCCAGTGGTCGATGAGTTGCGCCAGAACGGCCACTGGAGCGACACCACCCGCTTTGCATTGGCCGTGGCCGCGTTCAACCGCATCAGCCAATACGACGGCGCCATCAGCGACCACTTGTCGCGCATCCAAGTGGACGGAAAACTCACGGTGTTTCCGTGGCAAGCCAATGGCCGTTTTGTCA
>CAMDJU010000268.1 GCA_945900695.1 Bordetella parapertussis
TTTGGCCTGCAAAACAAACCCTGAGGGTCAAACAGCCCTGGCCGACAGGGTCCTGGCCATGGCCAGCGCGGCCAACAAGCTCGAAGGGTCGGCCACGCCCTGTCCGGCAATGTCATAGGCCGTACCGTGGTCGGGGCTGGTGCGCACAAACGGCAGCCCCAGCGTGACATTCACCCCATGGGCCAGGCCCATGTATTTCACCGGGATCAAGCCTTGGTCGTGGTACATGGCCACCACCGCGTCAATGGCATTGGGCTGACCATGGCTGGCGCGGGCACGCATGAACACCGTGTCTGGCGGATAGGGGCCACTGGCATCGATGCCCAAAGACCGCGCCAACTCCAATGCCGGCTCGAGGATGTCAATTTCTTCACGGCCCATCAAACCCCCCTCGCCCGCATGCGGGTTGAGCCCCGCCATGGCCAACCGGGGCGGCCCACCGTGTGCATTGCGCAAACTGGCATGCGCAATGCGCAATGTTTGCAACACGTTGTCCACCGTGACCGCTTCGATGGCTTGGCGCAACGAGACATGGATGCTCACCAGCACCGTGCGCAACTCTGGGTTGGCCAACATCATGCGCACTGGCAGTTGGTCCACCGGCACGCCCAGGTGGCTGGCCGCCAGCGACTGCAACAACTCGGTGTGGCCCGGAAAGCTTTCGCCCGCAGCGGCCAAAGCCGTTTTGTTCAAGGGCGCGGTGACCACAGCCTGCACCTGACCGTTGAGGGCCGCTTGCGCCGCAGCGCGCACGCTATCGGCGGCCAAACGCCCAGTGGCTGCGCTCACCTGCCCCCAAGGGGGAATGTCCCTCTCCACACCCACCTGCCAGACCGGGATTACCCCTTGGGGCATGGCCAAGGCCTGACTCAAATCGGAAATCACGGCCACGCTGAGCTTTGGGTCCAACTTCAAAAAATGCAGCGTGTGCTGAATGATGCGGGCATCACCAAAGACAACGCAGCCCCAAGCGGCAGTCGGGTGATCAAAGGCTTTGGCAATGATCTCGGGACCAATGCCCGCCGCGTCGCCCAAGGTGATGGCCACTGGCCTTTGGTCGGACAAAGCGCTCCCCTCAGGCCGGGTTGTCAATATCAATGAATCGATGATCAAGGCCCAACTGCGCAGCCACATGGGTTGCCACGGCGGGTGCGCCAAAGCGCTCGGTGGCGTGGTGGCCACAGGCAAAAAATGCCACCCCTGTTTCACGCGCCAAATGGGCTTGGGGCTCAGAAATTTCCCCGGTCACAAAGGCATCGGCGCCTGCGGCAATCGCCGCCTCAAAATAAGACTGGGCCCCACCCGTGCACCAGGCCACACGCCGGATGGGTCGCGCGGCATCATCGGCCCCCACCCACACGGGTGCACGGCCCAAACTCTGCTGCAAGTGCGCCGCTAAGGTTTGGGCGTTGGGCCAGGCGGTGCCATCAAGGGCTTGGCCCAGGCAACCCAATTGCTGCTCGCCAAAATTTGTGTCTGTGCGCCAGCCCAAACGCTGCCCCAACTGGGCGTTGTTACCCCAGTCGGGGTGGGCATCCAACGGCAGGTGATAGGCCAGCAAATTGATGTCATGGGCCAACAACAAGCGCAGGCGTTGCTTCATCCAACCGGTGACCGTGCCGTCTTGCCCGCGCCAAAACAAGCCATGGTGGACGAAGATCGCATCGGCCTTGGCTTCAATGGCCGCTTCGATCAAGGCCTTGGACGCGGTCACGCCCGAGATCAACACATTGACCTGCGCCTTGCCTTCCACCTGCAAGCCATTGGGCCCGTAATCCTTGAACCGCTCTGGGGAGAGCAAGGTTTGGCACGCTTGCAGCAACTGATCGCGGTGGGCGCTCATCGATCGACCGGCCTTTGCTTGGGCCTCTGGGCCGGGTTGACCGACACCGACAGCGGGCTGCCACCACGCTCAATCGACAAAGAGGCCGTCACACCCGGCTTGAGTGCTGCAATGGCGGCCAGCAATTGATCAACGCTTTCCACCGACTTGCCATCGACACCCAAGAGCACGTCCCCTGGGCGCACACCCGCCTTGAAAGCCGGGCCGTTTTGCAGCACACCGGTGACCACCACGCCTTGCAGGCGAGAAATGCCAAACGACTCGGCCAACTCGGGGGTCAGGTCATTGGGCTCCACACCCACCCAGCCGCGCACTACCACACCGTTTTTCACAATGCCTTCCAGCACCTGGCGCGCGGTGGAAACAGGGATGGCAAAACCAATGCCCATGTTGCCGCCCGAGCGCGAATAAATGGCCGTGTTGATGCCCATCAAATGGCCTTGGATGTCGACCAAAGCGCCCCCCGAATTACCTGGGTTGATGGCGGCATCGGTTTGTATGAAGTTTTCAAAGGTATTGATGCCCAAGCGGCTGCGCCCCAATGCCGACACGATGCCGCTGGTGACCGTTTGGCCCACCCCAAACGGATTGCCAATCGCCAGCAGTCGGTCGCCCACTTGAAGCTCATCGGAATTGCCCCACACAATGACGGGCAACCGATCGAGTTTGATTTTGAGCACGGCCAAATCGGTATCGGGGTCGGTGCCAATCACTTGGGCCTGGGTGCGACGGCCATCGTGCAAAACGATTTCAATTTGATCGGCGCCCTCGACCACATGGTTATTGGTCAAGACATAGCCCTCGGGGCTGACGATCACCCCACTGCCCATGCCGCCTTGGGGCACCTCTTCTTGATCACCATAGAAAAACTTGAACCAAGGGTCTTTGGCATGCGGGTTGGGGCCGGCGGCTCGGGTGGTGCTGATGCTCACAACTGCAGGTGACGCTTGCTTCGCGGCCGGGCTCAGACTGCCCACCGCCACGGCACCTGGCGTGCCCGCAGGTGCTTGCAGCAAATGCACCGCACCCGACCAATTGCCACCCGTGCCCACCCACTGGGGCTTGAGCGTGACCATCACGAACCAAATGGCCAACAACACCGTGACCACCTGAGAGAAGATGAGCCAATAGCGTTTCATGGGGTGTCAAGCCGCTGGTGGCTTCTCGGCGTCAGGGGCTTGGGTGTGGCGAATGAACAACTGCGCAGCCAAAATGCCCACTTCGTACAACAGGCACATGGGTATGGCCAGCGCCAGTTGCGACACCACATCGGGCGGGGTCACGATGGCCGCAATGACAAAGGCCAGCACCACAAAATAGGAACGAAAAGCTTTGAGCTTTTCAATCGACACCACTTTCATGCGGGCCAACACGACCACCACAATGGGCACTTCAAAAGCCATGCCAAATGCCAAAAACATGCTCAGAACAAAACTGAGATAGGCCTCGATGTCAGGCGCGGCCGTGATGCTTTTGGGGGCGAAGCTCTGGATAAAGGCAAAAACCTGGCCAAAGACAAAAAAGTAACAGAACGCCACGCCCAAAAAGAACAAAAAGGTGCTCGACACCACCAATGGGAATACCAACTTTTTCTCGTGCGTGTACAAACCCGGCGCCACAAAGGCCCACATTTGATACAGCACCACCGGCAAGGCCAGCAAAAAAGCAGCCATCAGCAAAATCTTCAGGGGCACCAAAAAAGGCGAGATCACCGAGGTCGCGATCATGGTGGCACCCGCCGGCAACTGGGCCACCAGTGGGGCGGCCAAGATGTCGTACAAAGGGCCGGGGCCAGGGTATAGGGACAATGCAATGGCGAACACCGCAATGGCAATCACCGCCTTGATCAAGCGGTCGCGCAGCTCAATCAGGTGCTGTACAAAAGGCTGCTCGGAGCCGGCCAGCTCGTCTTCCGGTTTGGTGGTGGGGTCTGACATGGTGGGCCTCTAGCCTAGGCGCTGCGGGCGAAACCGCGCCACCCTTGCTGCACCCGACAAAGCCTTGCTGCGAATGCCGTGGCGGGCCTTGTACCACTGTGGGGCAGCCCCTTGTTTGATGCGCCACTTTTTCTTCGGGAGGGCGTATTCG
>CAMDJU010000269.1 GCA_945900695.1 Bordetella parapertussis
ATCACCTCGGTCGAGCGGGTGGTGCGCATCCGCACCGGTGAGCTTGACGAGTCGGCTGTCTAACAGAGAGCCGTGCTGTCAATCAACTCCAGATGGATGGTGCCAGCGGCTTTATTTCTGAGATTTTGATAAATTTTTTAAGACAAACCCATTTCAGTGTTCAAAGACTGCAAAAAAGCATCCAACTTTTGAGCGAATTCGATGGGATTGTCTTGGCACAGCCTGTGGTTGGCGTTTGCAAGGCTGTCTAATTGAGCCCTGGGCAAATGGCGAGCCACACGCTCGAACATTTCAGCCGGCAAAACCGTTGATTGGGCACCGCCAAACACCAATGCCGAGCCCGCATAGTGGACACTCGGCAATATGTCGCGCATCAATTGGGACTCGGTTTCGCAGACCCCTTCTGAGTAAAAGTTCCACACCCACCCGCCCTGGTCATGCGGGCGCAGGATGTGGTCCAGGTAATGTTCTGTGACCTGATCACGCCAGCGTTCACAAAATGGCAGGGCCATGCGCGCCTGATCGCGGCTGTCAAATTTCGGCGTGGCTCTCACCTGTTGCTGCACCATGTCATTGACATGGCTGCCAATCGCGATCGCTGGTTGAGCCAACACCAGGCCCCGCACCCTTTTTTCAAGCTGAGTGGCCAGCATCAAGGCCAGGGTAGCCCCCGTGGCTTGGCCAACGATGACCATCTCTGACCAGCTCAGGGCCTCTATCAGCGCCAGCAGGTCATCACGGTGGTCCTCCAGCGTATAGCCGGACTGAGGCCAATCAGAGCCCGCATGACCCCGCAGGGCCGGCGCAACAAAAGGCATCTTGCTTTGACTGGCTGCGACCATGAAGTCCCAAACCCGATGGCTGGTTCGGTTGGGGTGAATCAGTAAAACGGGCATACCTTGGCCATGCCAAATGGCCACATCGTGATTCATCCGTGCGGTTCGGATCATTGTCAATTCTGGGCACACCCTAGAGGACTCCATGATCAGCTTAGTTCATCTTGATGCCAGCCGCCTTGACGACCCCACCATAAAGCGCCAATTCCTTTCGGATCGTGGCCGATAAAGATTCAGCCGTCCCAGGTGTGGCAGCGATGCCTGCGGCTTCAAGCTTTGCACGCACTTCAGGGTCTGCAAGTGCTGCGTTCAGTTCAGTGTTGAGGCGTTCAACCATGGCACGCGGTGTTTTGGCGGGTGCCACCAGGCCAACCCAAGAATTGATGTCGAAGTCAGCCAATCCGGATTCGGCAAAGGTGGGAATGTCAGGGTATTGGCGTGAACGCTTGCCTGAAGGCACGCCAAGCGCCTTCAGATTGCCAGACTTCAAATGGTTCTGCACCGAAGCAGCAGAGGCAAATGCCAATGGCGTGTGGCCTGCCAGTGCATCGGCAATGGCAGGGGCGCCACCCTTATAGGGAATATGAACCAGATTCGCGCCGGTTCGCTGTTTGAGCAGTTCGCCAGCCAAGTGAACAATGCTGCCCGTGCCCGAGGTGCCATAGGAAACACCGCCCGGCAGTGCTTTGGATATGTCAATCAACTCTCGCATGTTGTTGGCTTTGAAGCCTGGGTGCGCCACAAGGATGGTCGTGGAGTCGCCGATCTTGCCGATCGTTGCGAAGTCGCGCTGCGGGTCGAACGGGACCTTGTCATACACATGGGGGTTGATGACGAAGGTGCCGTCCAGCACCAGCAACAGGGTATAGCCATCCGGCTCTGCACTGGCCACCACTTGACTGCCAATGTTGCCTGAAGCGCCCGGGCGGTTGTCAGGCACCACCTGCTGTCCGAGACGCTTGCCCAAGTATTCGGCAATGATGCGACCGCTGGTATCGGTCACGCCACCCGGCGCAAATGGGATCACCAACTTGATGGGTTTTGCGGGCCAAGCTGCTTGCGCCAAAGCATTGGAATATGCAAGTGTGCCCGTGGCAAGCAGGGTTCCAGCGGACATCAGGAATGCGCGGCGGTTGGGGTGCTGAGCTTGGGTGCGGGTTGTGGGCATGTGGTTCTCCAAAGTGGGTCAGATGGACAAAAGATCGCGCACCACGAGACGCGTCAGTTCGCCCTCCGGTGATTCAAAGTGGCGCATGACGGTGTAATGGTCGCAACCTTCAAAGTCGATAAAGCGCGCATTGGCGCCTTGAGATGCGCAGGTGGCGGCAAAGCGTTCCGACTGATCAATGAAGCCCCGCGTTTCAGATCCGCCCACAGCCACGGTCAGGGGTACGGGCATGCACGGGGCATGGCGCATGGGGCTCATGGCGGCAACCTGATCGGGGCGCAGGCGAATTTCTTGGTTCACAGAGACCGAAAGGACGGGTTCCAACTCATAGATGCCGCTGATGAGCACGGCCGAGGACGGCATGCCCCGTGGCACGGACGTCGCCTTAGCATGCCTTGCCAAGCTTGCCGCAATGAGGTGCGCGCCCGCAGAATGACCGGAAGCGCTGTATCGATGGGGGTCAGCTCCCCACTCGGCCGCATGTTCATGCACCCATGCCAGGCCTTGTGCCACTTGATCGACGATGGCAGGTAGTTCCACTTGGGGGCACAGGTCGTAATTCATCACAATGGTGGTGATCCCATGCGGCAACAGGGCATCGGCCAGATAACTGAAATCGCTTTTGTCGCGCGCACGCCAATACCCGCCATGCAGAAACACATGCAAGGGTGCATTCGATGGGGCCGCCTTGAACACATCCAGCGTCGCCAAGGGACCAGGCCCATAACGCAGGTCGTAAATCCCCTTGTGACGCTGCCGGGCTTCATGGCTCAGTTGTTGGGTTCTGGCGGAATGCGCTTCGACATTGGGCACCGCATGGCGAGGGTTGAACTGGGTTTCAATGTCAGTGGAATACATGCTGTTTTGAATATTTAGACAATGTCATGTCGTTGTATAGAAATAAACATCTTACTCATTTTTTGAGCCCATGCCACTCCCCCATATACTGAGACTCAGGTGCAGACGCCAATCACCCGGCCATCTCTGCTTCTCATTCTTTAACAGTTGATAACCCATTGGAAAGCCATGTCTATTTCTCATTATTCAGCCACGGTTCCCGTTTTAAAGCAGATGCTCATGGCTCTCAGTGAAGTTCTCAACAAAGGCGAAGCCTACGCACAGCAACGAAAATTTGATCCGGTCACTTTATTGCAATCACGCTTATTTCCAGACATGCTGCCGCTGGTGCGTCAAGTGCAAATTGCCTGCGATTTTGCCCAAAGTGTTCCGTTGCGAATCGCTGGGCTTGAAGTGGCTGCCTACGAAGAAACAGAGCCCAGTTTTGCCGAACTGCAAAACCGTATCTCTAAGACGCTGGCGCTGATTGACGCGCTCTCCGCAGCGCAACTGGATGGCAGCGCGGTCCAAGAGATTGTTTTGCGCCCAGGCACACCCAAAGAGAAAAAGTTGTCTGTCGAAGACTATGCCCTGAAATATGGCATGCCGCAATTTTTCTTTCACGTCACGACCTCCTACAACATACTCCGCCACAACGGTGTTGAGATCGGGAAAAAGGACTTCATGGGGTCTTACTAGTCCCAAATGTGATAGCAATGGAGGTCTTGTGCACCCCCAAACGTCGGCGTTCGACGATGGGGTAGGTCAGTTCTGTATAAGCCGAGCAAGCGGTGTGGGCTGAGGCCGGTGCTGCCAATGCCGGCTGCAGCCCAGCATCCGGATGGGCGCAACTCAATGTTCGCTATTGCCTTTGTGCTTCAGCGCATGGGTACGTTCGGAAATACTGTCCATGTAGGCAAAGAGCACACCGGAGATCACCAGAACCACATGAATGCCAACTTTCCAGGCAATGGCCTGATCGGCCTCTGACCAGATCGCGGGCGTGTCGCCACCACTCTTGAGGAGGACGCCGAGATTCACGAAGCCCTTCAGCAGCTCAATCGCAGAGATGGCAACGATCGAGGC
>CAMDJU010000270.1 GCA_945900695.1 Bordetella parapertussis
CCAAACTCTTTCATGTGGGCCAATCCGGCCCCACCAAAATAGCGCAACGCCAATGGGATTTCGGCATGCCCCACCAGCGCTTGTGTGGCCTCGTCAAACCGATCAAACGGGCTGGCCCGATCGGGAAATTGCACCCCCAAAGCACCGGGGGTCATTTGCTCGAACCCCAATGCCAACACGCAGTCTGCGGCCCCGGATGCAACGGCCTGTCGCGCCAAATAGAGTGCGGTGGAACCCGTGGAGCAGTTGTTGTTGACATTGACAATGGGGATGCCCGTCATGCCCACCTCGTACAAAGCGCGCTGACCGGCGGTGGAGTCGCCGTACACATAGCCCACATAGGCTTGCTGGACATCTGCGTAGCCCAAGCCCGCATCTTGCAAAGCCAAGCGCACCGCTTCAGAGGCCATCACCGGGTAGGGCTGGGCCGCACTGGGCTTGGCAAATGGCACCATGCCCACACCCGCCACCACGACTGAATTTTTCATATGTGCCTTTCGCTGACAAGCCGCCCCTTGGGCCTGTCCTGACATCATAAAGCGGGCCTCAGGGTCAGCTGTGCCCCAAACCAATCGGGGCGGGTGCGCGAAAGGTGATTTTGCTGAACAAACGGTCGTAGATGGGGTCGCGCGGTTGGCTGGTTGACAAGGGGTCGGCATTTTCGGCAAACGCCGCATCCAGGGTGGTCCAGTCTTCCTCGGTGAGCACCTTCAAGGCCTCTGGAATGATCTGTTTTTCCTCTACCGCCATGTGCCCTTTGTAAAAATCGAAATAGCTCCGGGCCCACATGGCATGGATATGGGGACCCAGCGTTCTAGTTTTGATGGGCTGGAGGCAGGGCGCATTGACTTGCGTCAATGAGTTCTGCCGAACTGCGACAAAAGTGCTTTTAATGATCACTGCGCCGATCGATTCAGACTTGTCTGCCGCCCATGACACGCTGAAGTGGATGTTGGGCAGCGCCACTCAATCAGAATGTGTTTTCAGGCTGCCCTATAATTTGTCAAAATTGCGAAAGCTATGAAATGAAGCATTTAATTTCTTTTTTATTTTTAACACTTCCTTTGGCGTCCATGGCCCAAAGCCCTGTGGGGGCGGCATCATCCGACCGCGCCAATGAAGTGGCCACCAATACCCAAAAGCCCACCATTGAGTACGCCAATGCAGGGCAAGAAGGCCCCCGAATTGTGGTGGCCCCAGGCGACATCAAAAGTGCCAATGCAAGCTTCACCAAAAAAGTAACCGCCAATGCCATTGCCGACTTTGGTGAGGTTGAGCTCAGCCGGGCCAATTTCAAAATCACAAAAAATCAAAACAATGCCAAGTTTGTGGTGAAGTTCGATATTGTGAAAGCGGAGTCATTGGCCAAAGCCTCCGAGGGATTTTCGGGTGGCAACATTGGCAATATGTTTGGGGGCGTGGGTGGGCGGGTCATCAAATCTGCCAAATCCAACGATTCCTCAGAGGTTTGGAATGTTTCCATGCGTTGGCAAGCCATCGAACCATCGGGCGATATGGCAGGCACCGGTATCGTGGAGGACCGGATGGAGCTGGGCTCCAAGGCATCGTCTGTCATGGGTGCTTCATCCAAAGCATCCGGCGGCGCAACGCTGGACACCTTGATGCATTACTTGGTTCAAAAGGCCGTGGCCGAAATGGATGCCAAGCTCAAATAAGCTTCATGGCCTATTTGACAGAGTCAGATGTGCTTTTCAAATGAGTCCATCGCATCCAACGATTGCTCAATCTAGACCAAATGCCAAGTAGACGCCCTGGGCTCATGCACTGAGTTCCTTGGAAGAGCTGAACTTATTTGGCCCTGGTTTTTTTACCCAAAACCACGACCGCCAAAACGCTCAACGCAAAGCCCACATTCATGGCTGTGATGGGCTCACCCAATAAAAAATACGCCCAACACAATGCCCCCATGCGCGGATGGCAGCGTTTGCATGGCGAGTGACACAAACAAGGGAAACCCATAAACCACGCCCAAAGCGATGAAGATCAAACGCTTCAACTGACTTTTTGAGGGCCATTTCGGTCTGGTGATCAAAAACAAAAGCAGCGCACAAACACCGCCCAGCAAGGACCGGCCAAAGGTCACGAAATAAGTGCTGAGTTCAGCAACAGCGATGCGGGTGAAAGGCAGGGTCAGGCTGAACATCAGAACGCCGATGAAGCCCAGCAACATGCCTTTTGTCTCATGAGTCTGCATTCATCGTCCTTATTGATGGCCTGAGTTGGTCGTGGAAAACCAGTCTGTATTTGAGGTGGTTTTCAACCTGCGTTGTGCGGCTGAGCCGGTTGTATGGCCAAGCGCAGCCCTAGGGCCTTGAGAATGGCAAAAAGACTGCGCAACTCAGGGTTGCCTTGGGGCGACAAGGTGCGATAGAGCTGGTTTGCATTCAGCTCTGTTTGCTTCGCCACCGCCCCCAAACCGCCGTTTGCTTGGGCAATCTGGCGCAAGGCGACCAGCAGGTCAGCGGGTTCACAGTCGCGCAGCAGCTCATTGAGATACTCGGCAGCAAACTGCACATCATCCCGAAACAGTTCGGCCACTGCTTCGTCATGGCTTCGATCTTTCATTTTCAAGGCCTCCGTTGCCAGTCTTTCCAATACCCAATGGCGCGTTCGATGTCGGCGTCTTGGGAGCCTTTGTCACCACCACACATCAGCAAAACCACCCTGTTGTTGGTCAGCGCGTAGTAAACACGGTAACCCGCCCCTTGGTCGATTCGCAATTCCCAAACCCCATCTCGGCAGAATTTGTGATCGCCGAAGTTGCCACCCTCCATCCGGTTGACACGCTTGACGACCTGCACCTTTGCAACAGGGTCTCGCAGCCTTTTCAACCACTCCTGAAAGGGGTCACGTTCGTCTTCGGTGAGGTAATGCCGAATGGTGAACATGGCTTATTGTCGTTTATAAACGAATAAATGCCAATGCCATCCGCATATATGCTGCTAATTCATCACAGAAATGCGTTAGTCCAATGTCAAGCATTTAGTCACCCCACACAACGGGCGGCATTATTTTGCGGTTTGCTTGAGTCGCTGGCGGCCTTGCCGCTTGATGGTGACAACATCCAAAGCACCCACGCGCTTTGCTTTGACATCCGCCAACCCCAGCTGAATGTCCGATCTGAGGGCCTGCAATTGGCTGGTTTGAGTTGCTTGGTAGGCCTCGAACAAACGAAGCGCTTCGCGAATGACTTCGCTCGCAGAACCATACATGCCACTGGCCACATGCTCACGAACTCGATTTTCAAGCTCCACGGGAAGGGAAACATTGAGAGACACAGCCTGCTCCTGGTATGGCAATGTTTGCCATTCTATGCCGTACAAACTTCAAAAACCTGCCTACTCCACCGTCACCGACTTCGCCAAATTCCGTGGCTTGTCCACATCCGTGCCCCGCGCACATGCGGTGTGGTACGCCAACAATTGCAAGGGCACCACATGCAACAGGGGTGACAAAGCGCCATAGTGTTCGGGCATGCGGATGACGTGCAAGCCCTCGCCCGACTCGATGCGGGTGTCGGCATCGGCCAGCACATACAGCACGCCGCCGCGGGCGCGCACTTCTTGCAAATTACTTTTGAGTTTTTCCAGCAGCGCGTCGTTGGGGGCGACGGTGACGACCGGCATGGCGCTGGTCACCAGCGCCAAGGGACCGTGTTTGAGTTCGCCCGCTGGGTAGGCTTCGGCATGGATGTAGCTGATTTCTTTGAGCTTTAACGCACCTTCCAAGGCAATGGGGTAATGCAAGCCGCGCCCCAAGAACAAGGCGTTTTCTTTGCTGGCAAAGTCTTGCGCCCACGCGATGAGTTGCGGCTCCAAGGCCAGCACACTTTGCAGCGCCACAGGCAGGTGGCGCATGGCTTTCAGGTGTTGCGCCTCATCAGCGGCGCTCAAACGCCCTTT
>CAMDJU010000271.1 GCA_945900695.1 Bordetella parapertussis
CACCTCGGCACCGCGTTCATTGGCGGCCAAGGCGGCAATCGTTCCGCAAGCCCCCGCCCCAATGATGAGCACTTGCACATGGCTGGAAAACTGGGCTTGATCAGGCTTGAGCACCGACATCGGTAAATCCTTTGAAGTTGTGGTTATAAAAAATCAAGGCGCTGTGAGGTTGGGCAGCCAGAGGATCATCTCGGGGAAGATCACATACAAACCCAGGGACAAAAAGTCCAGCAAGATAAACGGCGTCACCCCGGCAAAGGCTTGCCCGAGGGTGACCGGTATCGGCGACGAACTCTTCACCACAAAGACATTCAGCCCCACCGGCGGCGTCAGCACCCCAATCTCTGCCAGTTTGACCGCCACCACGCCCAACCAAATCGGGTCGAAGCCGGCTTCTTTCATCACGGGGAACATGATGGGCAGGGTCATCACCATGATGGCGATGGGCTCAATGAAACAGCCCAAAACGGTGAACAACACCACAAAGCAAAGCAGGTAGGTGTATTTGTCGGCCCCCATGCCGATCATGAAGGAGGAGATGGTGGTCACCAGGCCCGAGTAGGTGAGGAAACGGGCAAACAAAATGCCGCCCACCACGATGATGAAAATCACCGAGGTGGTGACCGCCGCCTCTTTGAGCACACCAATGAGCGAGCCCGGTGTCAACTTGCGACGGGCCAGGGCAATGACGAAGGCCCCAAAAGCGCCCACCGCACCCGCATAGGTGGCTGGGAAGTAGCCGCCATAAATACCGCCCACCACAATGGAAAACAAGATCATGATGCCGTAAACACCTTTGAGCGATTGAAAGCGCTCTGTCCAGGTGAACTTGAGGTTGGCCAGGGGGGCCAAGTCCGGGCGCACCCGGGCCAGCACATAAATGCCGGTGCAGTAAATGATGGCGGTCAGAATGCCCGGCACAATGCCAGCGATCAGCAATTTGCCAATCGATTGCTCGGTGATGACGGCGTAAACCACCATCAAGATGCTGGGCGGTATGAGTGCCGCCAAGGTGCCTGCGGCGGCAATGCAACCGGCGTTGAGTCGCACGTCATAGCCAAAGCGGGCCATCTCCGGCATGGCCATTTTGGTGAACACAGCGGCGTTGACGATGGTCGAACCCGATGCGGCCCCAAATGCGGCCGAGGACATCACGGTGGCCATGGCCAGCCCACCGCGCAGCGCCCCCAGCCACACATAGGCCATGCGAAACAGGTCGGTGGTGATGCCTGAGGCCGTGGCAAACGAGCCCATCAAGATGAACAAGGGGATCACCGCCAAAGCAAATGAGTTGGTGGTGCCAAACGGAATGGCAGCTATTTGGGCCAATGCCGCATCGGGGCCGACCGAGAGATAAATGCCCAAGAAGCCGGCCAGACCCAGAGCGACACCAATGTGCGCACCCATAACCAACCATACCAACAGCAGGCTGACGACGACGATTCCAGTGGTTTCAGGAGAAAGTAATGGCATGAAAGTGTCCTGAAGTCTTTATTGAAAATTTGTTTGGGTTTGTTGCTCAGCACTCGCCTCGCCACTGATCATGTGGCGAATATTTTGGATCAAGTCCAATGCCAGTTGCACCAACAACAGCGCACAGCCCACCACCAGCAACAAGCGCGCGGGAAAGAGTGGGAAGCGAATGGTTCCCATCGTGGCTTCGCCGATTTCCAAGCTGTAAAGGGCTTCATCAAAGCCCTGCCAGGCCACCAAACCAAAGTAGGCAATCGCCACCAAGTGGGTGACCGCATCCATGAAGGCTTTGGTGCGGGGGCCACGATTGGTGTAAAAAATTTCTACCCGGATGTGGCCGCGCTGCGACTGGGTGAATGCCAGTGCGCCAAAGACAATCAACACCATGGTGCTTTCGGTGATCTCCAGGGTGCCGGGCACGGGCCAATTGAAAAACTTGGTGCCCACGACATCGGCAAAGCCCAAAAACATGGAAATGATCATGCCCATTGCGCCCATGAGCAGCAGCACCAGTGCCAATTTACGCACCCATTCGCTGATTTTTTGCATGTTGTGTTGTCCTGAAAAATGGGGTAATCAACCACGGCCATTGGCCGCTGGTGGATTAAGCATGATTGAAATGGACAACCACCCATCAACTTGGAAGTTGTGGGTGGTTGCAATCAAGCGTTCAGATGGTGCTTTCGGTGGAAAGCCTTAGCCAAGAGGACGCTGATATCAAAGGCCCAAAATTTGGCGCCAGCGAGCTGCGACTCGTTTGGGGGTTTCTGCATCGCCCGTGGAGGCGGCAGTGGCCTTTTCCCAGTCAGACAAAAAGTCGGGCGCCGCAGCACGCCACTTCTTGAGCTCATCAGCTGAAACGGGGATCACATTGCCGCCTTGGGCCTTGATGTTGACCAAAGACTTGGCTTCAAAATCCAAAATGTAATTCATGTACTCACGCTGGGTGGCGCGGGCTTCTTCTTGAAAGATTTTTTGGATATCGGGTGGCAGACGCGCCCAGGTGCGCTTGCCGATGGTGATGTTGTGTCCGGAAATGGCCATCACAGGGCCGCAATGGGTTTTGGCCACTTCATTGAGTTTGAGCGACTGGATGTTGCCGGGGTTGATGAAGGAGTAATCGATGTTGCCGCTTTTCAGCGCTTCATACACGCCGACCGGGGGAACGGTGACGGGAACCGCGCCAATGGCAGTGAATGCTTTGGGAATGTCTGCACCAAAGCTGCGGGCTTTTTTGCCACGCATGGTGGCAATGTTGGCGCAGTCATTGTTGCTACCGCTCAGGTAGTACTCGCCCAAGGGTTGTTGAAACAACCACACCACGCCGATACGATCCATCTCTTGTTGGTAAATGGGCATTTCTGCCGACACGGTCTCGAGCAGGTCGATCACCTGTTTGGTCGAGGTGAACAGCATGGGCGTTTGAAACGCACGCCAGTAGCGCAACTGATCGGGGTTGTAGCCAGGGGCGGTGGACGTCATGTCAATGGCACCACGCGAAGTCAGCATCAGCAACTCGGTGCCTTTGCCCAGACCTTCAGCAAAAGTGATTTCGATCTTGACTTGACCGTTGGTGCGCTTTTCAATTTTGGCCGCAAAATCTTTTTCAAGTTGCAAGAAGGGGCCGTCGGGCAAGTAGTGGCCCCAGCGCAGCAAAAACTTGGGCTGAGCCATTGCGGCAGCGGCCAAAGTCAGGCCCAGCACAGCGGCCAGTGCGGAACGCAAAAACGAAAGCTTATTAAATTGCATTAATTGCTCCTGAGTCAATGAAAATGAATGGGATCAAATGATTGTTGGTGTGAAGACTTGATTTGTCAAGCGAGCAAACCTGTGCCTGTTTCAGGGGCTAACAGACATGTCCAAGACGGTGCGCAAACGCCAGGGTGGTGCATGCAAAGTGATCACTGTGATCAGCCAGGCGGGGTTGGTGACCACGCTGGTGCATGTTCAAGGTTTGGCATACTGGGCTTTGTTTTAACGGCCCATCGGGCATCTCAGGGAGTACCACCATGGATTTACAACTCGGCGGCAAAACCGCATTGGTCACGGGGGCCAGTGTGGGACTGGGGCGCTGCATGGCGCAGATGCTGGCCAAAGAGGGTTGCGAGTTGGCCATCGTGGCGCGCCGTGAGAGCTTGTTGGACAGCTTGGCCCAAGACATTCAAGACCAAGGCGGCGTCAAGCCTTTGGTGATCGTGTGTGACATCACCCAGGCGGATGCCCCCGCACGCATTCGAGAGCAGATCATGCAGCGCTGGGGTGGCTTGGACATTTTGGTCAACAACGCGGGGGGGTCGCGCCCCTTTGCGGGTATCGGAACCCGCGAGCAGTGGGACGACGCGATGAATTTGAATTTCCATGCGGGACGAGAACTCACCCATGCCTTGCTGCCAGACATGCAAGCGCGTGGCTTTGGCCGCATCATCAATTTGACCGGACCCGATGA
>CAMDJU010000272.1 GCA_945900695.1 Bordetella parapertussis
CGGCGAGGTTTTCTTCTTGCGGCTGGCGCGAGCCGGGCCGATAACGCATGCAGTAATTGGGCGCGCACAAATACGATCCCCCTTTGATCACGCGCATGGGCACTTCAGCCTTCATGCCCGCAGGCATCAGCGAAACGGCAGCATCCGGCGCGCGGGGTGCATAGGCATCGGTGGTGAGCTCCCACACATTGCCCAACATGTCAAACAAGCCCAAGGCATTGGGCGCGTAGCAAGCGACCGGGGCCAAACCAATGAAGCCGTCATCGCCCGAATTGACGGACGGAAAAACCCCTTGCCAGGTATTGGCGTGGCGCGGCGCATCGTGGCCCACCTGAGAGGCCTCGTCTGGGGCTTGGGCCGCGCGCGCCGCCCACTCCCACTGGGCTTCGCTGGGCAACTGACGGCCTGCCCATTGGGCATAGGCCTGGGCATCCTCAAACGCCACGGCCACCACCGGGAATGAACCTTTCCCAATGATGTCCGTGCCAGGCCCGCCTGGGTGACGCCACTGGGCGCCCGCCACGAAACGCCACCAGTCGCTGGGTGTGCCGGCATCACCGGGCCGCTGAGGTGGCGTGAACACCACCGCCCCAGCTTGCAGCAAAGCCGGGGGCAAGCCTGGGTAGCGGCGCGGATCCAAGGGCCGCTCGGCCATGGTGACATGGCCAGTGGCTTTGACAAACGCCGCAAATTGATCGTTGCTGACCTCGGTGCGGTCGATCCAAAAGCCCGCCACATCCACCGGTTGAGACCGCCCCTCCTCGGGGTAAACCGCATCACCCAAGCGCAACCGCCCGGGGGGTACCCACACCATACCGGGTGCAGGCGCCTGGGCTTGTTCGATGGGCAAAGGGCAACTCAGGGTGTCGGAACGGGCAGCAGGTTCTGCCTGCGCGCGGTGGTCAAGCCACCACCAGGCCGCAGCCGCCAACACCAGCAACCCACCCACCACCATGCCCAGCGCGCGTCCCAGCCACGCAGGTCTGTCGGCAAGGCGGGGGAGCGGGGCCATGGTGTGCGCAGGGGTTGGGGTTCAGTTCAGGCGCTCAATTGACCCAATAGGTGAACACATCACCCTCTTGGTGAGGTTGGTCCAGGGTCTTATCGATGAAGATGGGGCCTTCCAAAAAGGACGGCCACATGGGCTCGGGCATGTTGGCATGGTGTGCGGTCATCAAAGCCTTGAGTTCGGCCAATTTGTCCGCACGCTTGAGAGACAGATCGTTGCGCTCGGTCGGGTCGGTGTTCAAGTCGAACAACCAGTCTTTGGCCGGTCGGTGCACGCTGATCAACTTCCAACCTTCCAACTGCACAGCGCGGTGCGGCCCAGCACGCCAAAACAAGGCACGTTCAGGCTGGGCGGGTCGCACAACAGGGACCTTGGCATTGAGCGAAGCAGGGGTGGCAGATGCGCCGGAGCGCGCAACAAATGGCAACAGGTTGACACCATCGATGGTGCGATCGCTGGGCAAGGCAGCGCCTGCCGCTGCCAAAACAGTGGGCGTGATGTCGATGTTGTGCACTGGAGTGGTGTAACGCTGCCCAGGTGAAATGCGCTGCGGCCACTGGGCCACAAAAGGCACGCGCAAACCGCCTTCAAAAAAAGTCAGCTTCCAACCCCGGTAAGGTTTGTTGACTTGCGGCAGCCCAATGTAGGCTGGCGCGCCGTTGTCACTGGTGAACACCACCAAGGTGTTTTGGTCCAATCCCTCTTCGCGCAAGGTTTGCATCACCCGCCCCACGCTGCGGTCCACCGATCGGACCATGGCCGCATAGACCCGCTGGCGATGGTCGCTGATGTGCGACAAGGCATCGTAATCGGCCTTGCTGGCTTGCAAAGGGGTGTGCACACCCCAGTGGGCAAGGTACATGAAAAACGGCCGGTGCTTGTTGGTTCGAATGGCCTTGACAGCTTCTTCGCTGAAGTAATCGGTCAGGTACTGATTGGGCTCAAACCAGCGCCCCCCGTTGTAGCTCACACCAAAGCGCATATTGGGCCAAAGAAAATTGTCCACCGGGTCAAAGTTTTGCTTGGAATTGACCACGCGCGGGTCGCTTGGCGGTAAGTACAAACCGCTTTCCATGAATAAACTTTCGTCAAAGCCCTGGTTGTTGGGTCGCATCTGCGAGGTGCTGCCCAAATGCCATTTGCCAATGTGGATGTTGTGATAACCCTTTTGCTTGAGCATCTCGGCCAGCGTCAGCTCTGAAGCAGGCATGCCCAATTCGGTGAAGTCCTTGGCCTGGCGCGCCAACCCCTTGTCCAACAACATAGGCGGCTGAGGCGGATAAAGACTGCCCAATACAAAGCCCATCGCGCCGGGCAAAGGGGTGAACTCCAAGCCAAAGCGCCAGGGATATCGCCCGGTCATCAAGGCCGCCCGAGAAACGGTGCAAATGGCGCTGCCCGCATAACCGCGGTCAAAACTCACCCCGGCTTGGCCCAAGCCATCAATGTGCGGGGTGGTCACCCCTTGAGGCCCTTGACCGCCACCATGGATACCGACGTCATTGATGCCCATGTCGTCGGCCAAGATGACGATGATGTTGGGTGGGCGCTGGTCAGGGGACAGCTCAGATTGGAGGGGGCCAGACAGCCAATCAATGGGGCGGTAAGGGTCGCGCGGGTTTTTCCAATCGGTGTACCAGCCCAATGAGTGCTGCAAAACATAGACGCGGTTGTGATAAAGCGCGCCCATGGCCAGCACCAAGGCGAGTCCCACCCACAACCAACGCTGACGCAATTTCATAGAGCAAGCTTACCTGCATAAAGGGGTTCATGAACGTACCGCCTTTCGCGAAATCGCGAATGGGCACATCAACGTACATGAGTGTACTGTTTCACAATTGGTCACAAACCAGATCCCCTGTGATGGATTGGCGCCCCAGCGACTGGCGCCAAACCTCGCCCGGATGTGCCACCCCGTAGGCCCCGGGCCGCATGTGTCGCAGCGGTTACAGTTAAGTCTCACACCACACCCCTAGGAGCCCTTGATGAACACCCGACTGCTGGTATCAACCGCCCTCACCTTGGCCATGTCCTCGACCCTGATGGCCCAAACCAAATGGGACTTGCCTGCCGCCTACCCGGCCACCAATTTCCACACCGAAAACCTGGTTCAGTTTGCCAACGATGTCGACAAAGCCACCGGCGGCAAGCTCAAAATCACCGTGCATGCCAATGCCTCGCTGTTCAAGGCCAATGAAATCAAGCGCGCCGTGCAAGGCGGCCAAGCCCAAATCGGCGAAGTGCTGCTGGTCAACTTTGAAAACGAGAACCCCATGTACGGGGCCGATGGCATCCCGTTTTTGGCCACCAGCTATGCCGAGTCCAAGCGCTTGTCGGATGCGCAAAAACCCTTCACTGACAAACTGTTTGCCGCCCAAGGCATGAAGCTGCTCTACGCCGTGGCCTGGCCGCCGCAAGGCATTTATGTGAAAAAAGAAATTTCCTCGGTGGCCGACATGCGCGGCCTCAAATGGCGTGCCTACAGCCCCGCCACCGGCAAGATCGCCGAGTTGATTGGCGCGCAACCTGTGACCATCCAAGCCGCTGAGTTGTCGCAAGCCTTGGCCACTGGGGTGGTGGAGAGCTATATGAGCTCGGGCTCCACCGGCTACGACACCAAGACCTACGAGAGCATCAAATTCTTCTACGACACCCAGGCTTGGTTGCCCAAAAACGCCATCATCGTCAACCGCAAAGCGTTTGACGCCTTGGATGCCGCCACCCAGGCCGCCCTGACCAAGGCCGCTGCCGACGCCGAGGTCCGTGGCTGGAAGGTCAGCGAGGAAAAAAACGATTGGTACAAAAAGGCCTTGACCGAAAAAGGCATGAAGATCATGACCCCATCGCCCAAACTGATGGGCGACTTGAAACAAGTCGG
>CAMDJU010000273.1 GCA_945900695.1 Bordetella parapertussis
GGAATGCCGCAAGCAAATTCCACGATCTCAATGCCCCGGGTGACTTCGCCTTGTGCGTCGGTGAACACCTTGCCGTGCTCGGCGGTGATGGCGTGGGCGAGTGCGTCGCGGTGCTGGTTGATCAATTCTAAAAACTTGAACATCACCCGCGAGCGGCGCAGCGGCGGCAAATCTGACCAGGCCGGAAAAGCGGCTTGGGCGGCGGCCACGGCCTTGTTGACATCGGCGGCCGACCCCAAAACCACTTCTGCGCTGACCGCGCCGGTGGCCGGGTTGGTCACGGCTTGGTGCCGTTGGCTTTGGCCTGCGTCAGCTTTGCCGTGGATGTGGTGGGTGATGGTGCTCATGGTTTTCCTGTGTGGGGTAATGGTTGAAAAAGGGGGAGGTCAGCGTCCGCCCGTGGCCTCGATGATGCCACCGGTCGAGTAGCTGGATTGTTCGCCCAGCAACCAGAGGATGGCCTGGGCGACCTCCTCTGCGGTTCCGGGCCGTTGCATGGGAATGAGCGGCGCCAATTCGTGGGCGCGGCGCGGTTGGCCGCCGCTGGCGTGGATGTCGGTGTCGATGATGCCCGGTCGCACCGCATTGACGCGGATGCCGTCAGCGGCGAGTTCACGTGCCAGCCCAATGGTGAAGCTTTCAATGGCCCCTTTGCTGGCAGCGTAGTCCACATACTGGCCTGCCCCGCCCAAGCGGGCGGCCACGCTGCTGAGGTTGACGATGGCGCCGCCTAGCCCGCCTTGTTGGGTGGACATGCGCCGGATGGCCTCGCGGGCACACACCATGGACCCAACCACATTGGTGCGCATCATGCGCTCGAGCCGTTGCACGCTCATGACCTCCAACCGCTGGGCTTGGTCGACGACACCGGCCGAGTTCACCAATCCGGCCCAGCGCGCGCCCCAGGCCGGCAGGGTTTGATCGATTTGCGCAAACATGGCCAGCACCTGCGCTTCGTTGCCCACATCGGCTTGCACCGCCAAGGCCAGGCCGCCAGCGTCTTGGATGCGTGCCACCACGGTCTGTGCAGCGGCGGCATCTTGGGTGTAATTGACAGCCACCGCCCAACCTTGCTGAGCGGCCAACCAGGCTGTGGCCGCGCCAATGCCTCGGCTGCCGCCGGTGACCAATACAACGGGTTTCAAAAGGTGTCTCCTGCAAGAAATGTGCGCTGAGGTTACAAACGGGGGCCTCGTCCTGGGCTGGACCCGTCAAGCGCAGGAACAAAAACATAACACAAGTGGAGAACAGCATGCCTTTGACGATCGATTACTACTTTGCCCCGCAAAGCCCCTGGACTTATTTGGGACATGCCCGTTTGACGGATTTGGCCGCGCAGTTCAAGGCCGAGGTGAATGTGCTGCCGGTGGATTTGGGGGGCAAGGTGTTTCCTATTTCAGGTGGATTGCCTTTGGGCGCTCGCGCGCCACAGCGTCAGGCCTACCGTTTGGTGGAGTTGGAACGCTTTAGCCAATTTTTGAGCCAGCCGCTGCACATCAAGCCCAAGTATTTCCCGGTGGCGGGCGACGATGCGGCGCGTTTGATCGTCGCGGTGCGCCAGCACGATGGGGATGCGGCGGCGATGAAGATCACGGGCGCTGTGCTGTCAGCGGTTTGGGCACAAGAGCGCAACATCGCCGACAGCCAGGTGCTGGCC
The DNA here is from genome assembly GCA_945900695.1 of Bordetella parapertussis. Lineage (GTDB taxonomy): Bacteria > Pseudomonadota > Gammaproteobacteria > Burkholderiales > Burkholderiaceae_C > Limnohabitans > Limnohabitans parapertussis_A. The sequence goes on from CAMDJU010000273.1 coordinate 1,658, forward strand.
GCATTGCTCAGTGAACAAGGTTTGCCCAGCGCGCGGCTGGAGCAGGCGTTCAGCCAAAGCGCCCAACTGGCCTATGAGGCCTACACCCAGCAAGCCATTGATGCCGGGGTTTTTGGTGCCCCCAGTTATGTGGTCGAGGGTGAGATTTTTTGGGGCCAAGACCGGTTGGGCTTTTTGGAGCGCCGATTGGCCCAGGGTTGACCCCCTGGATCTGACACATGCAGTGCCTATGATGCAGGCTTGTTTTTGTTTTTTTGTCTGGAGATCTAAATGGGAAACATGATTGAACTCAAAGCTGCTGACGGCCACACTTTTGCCGCCTATGTGGCCCAGCCTTCCGGCAAAGCCAAGGGTGCCGTGGTAGTGTTGCAAGAAATTTTCGGCGTCAACGCCCACATCCAAGAGGTGGCCGATGGGTACGCTCAAGCCGGATATGTGGCGGTGGCGCCAGCCACATTTGACCGCCAGCAGCGCGGCGTGAACCTGGGCTACACGCCCGAGGACATGAGCGCGGGTTTTGCATTGAAAACTGCCATCGAGGCCTTGCCAGCCCCAGGCGTGATCGCTGATATCCAGGCTGCGGTGGACCATGCGGCCAGCCTGAGTGGGGGCAAGGTGGGTGTGGTGGGCTATTGCTGGGGCGGCTTGCTCACCTGGCGCGCCGCTTGTATGGTCACGGGGGTGGCTGCGGCCGCACCTTACTATGGCGGCGGTGTGACGACGGCGGCCGAAATGGCGCGCCAACCCCATTGCCCTGTGCAAGCGCACTTTGGTGCCAAAGACCATTGGATTGCGTTGGACACGGTGGAGGCCTTCCGCCAAGCCCACCCTGGTGTGGAGGTGCATGTGTATGAGGCCGACCACGGCTTTAACTGCAACCACCGGGCGTCATTTGATGCCGCGGCGGCCGATCAGGCGCGCACGCGGGCCTTGGCTTTCTTCGCTGCCCACGTAGGCTGAGCGAGGCCTCTCAGGGGGCTTATTGCCCCTTGATCAAGCGCGCTGCGTCGATGGCGAAATAGGTCAGCACGCCATCGGCACCGGCGCGTTTGAACGCCAACAGGCTCTCCATCATCACCGCGTCGTGGTCGAGCCAGCCGTTTTGCGCGGCGGCTTTGAGCATGGCGTATTCGCCCGAGACTTGGTAGGCAAAGGTGGGCAGGTGGAACTCGTCTTTGACGCGGCGCACGATGTCCAAGTAGGGCATGCCGGGCTTGACCATCACCATGTCTGCACCTTCGGCAATGTCCATGGCGACTTCGCGTAGCGCTTCGTCGCTGTTGCCCGCGTCCATTTGGTAGACCTTCTTGTTGCTCTTGCCCAAGTTGCCCGCCGAGCCCACCGCGTCGCGGAAAGGGCCATAAAAGGCACTGGCGTACTTGGCGCTGTAGGCCATGATGCGGGTGTGGATGTGCCCCTGGGCTTCAAGGGCTTGGCGGATGGCAGCAATGCGCCCGTCCATCATGTCGCTGGGCGCCACAATGTCCACGCCCGCCTCGGCCTGGGTGAGCGCTTGTTGCACCAGCACTTTCACGGTTTCGTCGTTCAAGATGTAGCCCGTTTCATCGAGCCAGCCGTCTTGGCCGTGGCTGGTAAAGGGGTCCAGCGCCACGTCGGTCATCACGCCCAAATCGGGAAATTCTTTTTTCAGTGCCTGAACCACCCGCGGCACCAGGCCGTGGCGGTTGGTGGCTTCCATGCCGTCAGGGGTTTTCAAACTCGGGTCGATGACCGGAAACAAGGCCATGACGGGAATGCCCAATTTCACGCACTCTTCTGCCACGGGCAACAACAGGTCCAGGCTCAGGCGTTCCACGCCGGGCATGGAGGCCACGGCTTCGCGCTTTTTGGCGCCGTCCAGCACAAACACGGGGTAGATCAGGTCGTCTACAGTGAGATGGTTTTCGCGCACCAAGCGGCGGGTGAAGTCATCGCGGCGCAAACGGCGCAGGCGGGTTTGGGGGAAGGAGGTGTGGAGGTTCATGCTGAAAATTGTGCCTGATGCCCTGCTCCCTGTCTGTCGCGTGGGCCCTGCAGGTTGACTCGGGAAAACCAGAGGTTTGAATACTTTGTGATTCTGACTCGCCTGGGCCAACCTTTAAATTTAACGGTAATCTGATAAATTTAGCACCGAGCGGCATGCCGTTCCCCGCTTCACCTCCCTGAGCGGGAGCCGTTTGTTTCAAATGGCTTTGCAGCCCGACCGAAAGGTCGG
>CAMDJU010000274.1 GCA_945900695.1 Bordetella parapertussis
TTGACGATGTAAACCGAGCCGGTGCGCGAGTTGCGAATGCCGTTGGTACCGTGGCCTTGCAAGTCGTGCATGGCGATGGCGGTGGTGACCATGGCGTCCATGATGCCTTCGGGGATTTCATGGGTTTGACCATTGGCACCGGTGTAGAGGATGGCCGGGTTGGTCATCAGGTGGCCCACATTGCGCACAAACAGCAGCGAGCGGCCGTGTAACTTGACCTCGGCGTCACCTTTGGGCGAGTGGTAAACACGGTCAGGGTTCAAGCCGCGTTTGAAGGTGGTGCCGCCCTTGCTCACCTCTTCGGTGAGCGTGCCCTTCAAAATACCCAGCCAGTTGCGGTAAGCCAAGAGTTTGTCTTCAGCGTCCACGGCTGCCACCGAGTCTTCCAAATCCAAAATGGTGGACAAAGCGGCCTCAGCCACCAGGTCGCACACGCCAGCGGGGTCGGTCGCGCCAATGGGGTGTTTGGCGTTGATTTGCAAATCCAAATGCAAGCCGTTGTGCACCATCAACACCGCGCTGGGGTGAGTTGCATCGCCTTGGTAACCGACCAATTGCTTGGGGTTGGCCAAGGGCGATGTTTTGCCACTTTTGAGGGTGACCACCACCGCACCTTTAACGACGGCATAACCGATGGAGTCGATGTGCGAGCCAGACTTCAAGGGCACGGTGCGGTCCAAAACGTAGCGGGCGTATTCAATGACCTTGGCACCGCGCTTTTCGTTGTAGCCCGGGCCCTTGGCGCAACCATCGGCTTCAGAAATGACGTCGGTGCCGTATAGCGCGTCGTACAGCGAGCCCCAACGCGCATTGGCCGCGTTCAGGGCGTAGCGGGCGTTCAGGATGGGTACCACCAACTGGGGGCCGGCTTGCACAGCCAACTCGGCGTCGACGTTGCGGGTGCTGACTTTGAAGGCTTTGGGCGGCCTGACCAAATAACCAATGCGCTCCAAAAACGCCTTGTAGGCTTTCATGTCGGCAATCGGGCCGGGGTGAGCTTGGTGCCAGGCGTCGAGCTCGGTTTGCAAGCGGTCGCGCTCGGCCAACAGGGCCAGGTTTTTCGGGGCCAGGTCGGCGACCAAGGCGTCAAAGCCTTGCCAAAAATGGGCGCTGGAGATGCCGGTACCGGGCAGCACCTGCTGGTCAATGAACTGCAGCAAGGGGCTGTCAACATGAAGGCGGTGGATGGCGGTGCGTGCGGTCATGGTGTGGGGAAAAAGGGTGTTGGGGGTCGGCCATCTTAAATTAATCAGCGGTGGCCCCATCCGATGGTGTCCTTGCAAGCCCAGGTCACCGTGATGTTGCAACCATGACGGTCGTCACACCGACAAGGTTGGGCTGGCGGTGTTTGAAGGGGCAAACCGACGGCAAGCCCATGCTCTGAGGCGTCAGGTGCTGTCCAGCGGCCGCCACTTGATCACGCCCCAGAATGCACGAAGAGGGCGCGCCCCGTAAAATCGCTGCCCTATGCTTCTCGTCAAACAACAATTGCTGGCCGATTTGGGCCAAGCCCTGAGCGCGCTGGCACCGGGCCACACCCACAACCCCCAGCTGGAATCACCCAAAGTGGCGGCGCATGGGGATTGGGCCATCACCGCGGCCTTGCAATGGGCCAAGCCTTTGGGGCAAGCCCCGCGCCAAGTGGCCGAGCGGCTGCGCGCCGATTTGCAGGCCCGCCCGGCCTTTGCCGCCTGGGTAGACAGCATGGAGATTGCCGGGCCCGGCTTCATCAATTTGCGCTTGAAACCGGCCGCGCACCAAAACATTGTGCGTGAGGTGTTGCAAGCGGGCTCTGCCTTTGGGCACCAGGCCAGCTCTGGCGAGCGCATCTTGGTCGAGTTTGTCTCGGCCAACCCCACCGGCCCTTTGCACGTGGGCCACGGCCGACAAGCCGCCTTGGGCGACGCCATTTGCCAGTTGCTGCAAAGCCAAGGGCATTCGGTGTACCGGGAGTTTTATTACAACGACGCGGGTGTGCAAATTGCCACTCTGGCCACCTCCACCCAACTGCGTGCCCAAGGCCTGCGCCCGGGCCAAGCCGGTTGGCCTGAGCAAGCCTACAACGGCGACTACATCCAAGACATTGCCGACGCCTTCTTGGCGCGACAGACCGTGCAAGCCGATGACCGCAGCTTCACCGCCAGCGGGGATATCAACGACCTCGATGGCATGCGCCAATTCGCCGTGGCTTACCTGCGCCACGAGCAAGACCTGGACTTGCGTGCTTTTGCGGTGCGCTTTGACAACTACTACCTCGAGTCCAGTCTGTACACCAGTGGCCGGGTCGATCAAGCCGTGCAGCGGCTGCAAGCGGCGGGTAAAACCTACGAGCAAGACGGCGCCCTGTGGCTGCGCAGCACCGATTACGGCGACGACAAAGACCGGGTGATGCGCAAAAGCGACGGCACCTACACCTACTTTGTGCCCGATGTGGCCTACCACATCACCAAATGGGAGCGGGGCTTTACCCGCGTGGTCAATATCCAAGGCACCGATCACCATGGCACCATTGCCCGGGTGCGCGCGGGCTTGCAAGCGGCCAACGTGGGCATTCCTCAAGGCTACCCCGACTATGTGTTGCACACCATGGTGCGGGTGGTGCGCGGTGGCGAGGAAGTCAAAATTTCCAAACGCGCGGGCAGCTACGTGACCTTGCGCGACTTGATTGAGTGGACCAGCAAAGACGCGGTGCGGTTTTTCTTGCTCAGCCGCAAGCCCGACACCGAATACGTGTTCGATATTGATTTGGCGCTGGCGCAAAACAACGACAACCCGGTGTTTTATGTGCAGTATGCGCATGCGCGCATTTGCTCGGTCTTGCTGCGCCAAGCTTGGCCCGATGAAGCCCAGCGCAACGCCCTGAGCCCTGAGCAGCGGCTGGCCGGGGTGGCTCAGGCCATGCGCGATTCGCACGCGGTGGATTTGCAGCCCTTGGACAGCGCACCAGCGCGGGCCTTGATGCTCAAGCTGGCCCAATACCCCGAGATGCTGGGTGCGGCGGCGCGCGACTTTGCGCCCCATGATGTGTCTTTTTACCTGCGCGACTTGGCCGCCAGCTACCACAGCTATTACGATGCGGAACGCATTTGGGTCGACGACGTGCCCCTGCGCCAAGCCCGCATGGCCTTGGTCGCGGCCACCGCACAGGTGTTGCACAATGGATTGCAAATGTTGGGCGTATCAGCGCCCACCAGCATGTAAGGATGGGGCACATGAGGCAACAACAGGGCGGCACGCTGCTGGGTTTTATATTGGGTTTGGTCGTTGGACTGGCCGTGGCTCTGGTGGTGGCGGTGTATGTGACCAAGGTGCCCATTCCCTTCATGAACAAGGCCCAAAGCCGCAACGCCGAGCAAGACGCAGCCGAAGAAAAGAAAAACAAGGACTGGGACCCCAATGCCCCCTTGTATGGCAAAAACCCTGCCAAACCCGCCGCCCCGGCCGAGCCCACGGATGCCGCACCGGCAGCCACCCCGGCGACGGGTGCCCCTGCTGAGGACAAAAAAACAGACGACCCCTTGGGTGACTTGGCCCGTGCCAAGGCCGGTGCCGATCCTTTTGTCTATTTTGTGCAGGCCGGCGCCTACCGCAGCGAACCCGAAGCGCAAGCCCAAAAGGCCAAACTGGCCCTCAAAGGCTTGGTTTCGGCGGTGAGCGAGCGCGACCAAGACGGTCGCACGGTGTACCGCGTGCGGCTGGGCCCATTCGACAGCAAGGACGATGCCGAAGGCACCAAGAAAAAACTCGACAGCGCCAAAATAGAGTCCGCCCTGGTGCGGGTGCAGCGCTGAAATATCTGAACCTGACACAGAGGAACAACCCATGAAACGACGCGACTTTGCACTGGCCGCAACCGCCGGA
>CAMDJU010000275.1 GCA_945900695.1 Bordetella parapertussis
AGTGTTGAGCGCATCGAGGTGCTGCGCGGGCCGGGGGCCTTGCTATATGGCGGCAGCGCGGTGGGCGGGGTGGTCAATGTGATCGACAACCGCATCCCGCAGCAACCCATGGAGCCGGGCAGCGCAATGCTGGGGCGCTTTGACCTCAATGCGGCCACGGGCAACCAAGAGCGCAGCGGTGCGGGCATGGTGGAGTGGGGCAACGAGCGCTGGGCGGTTCATGTGGATGGGTTTAGACGTACCAGCGCGGATGCGGCCGTGCCCCTGGACCTGGCCTGCGGACGCACCGGCACCACCAGCCGGGCGATTTGCAACTCGGGCAACAGCGCCAGTGGTGGCGCGCTGGGGGCGAGCTTGTTTTGGGACCATGGCCGCTTGGGGGCCTCGGTGTCGCAATATGCCAGCCAGTATGGGGCGGTGGCCGAAGATTTGGTCACCATCGACATGCGCAGCACGCGCTATGCCCTGGAAGGTGAGTGGCGCAGACCCGGTGCTTTTGTCGAACGCTTGAACCTGCAAGTGGCCCGCACCGATTACCGCCATGCCGAGTTGGAAAGCGGCGTCGTGGGTACCGAGTTCATCTCGCCCAGCACCGACTACCGCTTGCAAGCGCGGCACAGCCCGTGGAGCAGCCCTTTGGGGCGCATGCAAGGGGTGTGGGGATTGCAGGGCGACGCTTCTCGCTTTGAGGCGCGCGGGGCCGAAGCCTTTGCACCGTTCAGCGAAACCCAAAACCAAGCGCTGTATGTGCACGAAGAACTGCCCAAATCCTGGGGCCGTTGGACATTGGGTGTGCGCAGCGAACAAGCCAAGGTGGGGTGTTTGAGTGGCAACGCCTTGTGCGCCAATCCCGTCCAAAAAACCTTTGCGCCCTTGAGCGCTGCACTGGGTTTGCAATATGCCTTGGCACCAGCCTGGCAGTGGCTTACCCATGTGGCCCGCACCGAACGCGCGCCCAAACACTATGAACTGTTTGCCGATGGCGTGCATGTGGCCACCCATGCCTATGAAGCGAGCAATGCCAATCTGGGTGTTGAACGGGCCAACCAATTCGACGCAGGTCTGGCTTGGCGCAGCGGTGAAGACCGTTTCTCCATCAACGCATTTGTGAACCATTACGACAGCCACATCGCTTTGTACAACACCGGTATTCAAGGTCCGGCAGACGAAGAGGGCAACACCCATCCTCGGTATGAATTTCGATCGGTGCGGGCCCGCTTTCAAGGGCTTGAAGCCCTGGGCAGCAAGCGCATCAAAGATGGTTCCTCAGCCTGGGTCTTGGGCGCCCGTGCCGACATGGTTCGCGCCACCAACCTCGATACCCAAGAGCCCTTGCCGCGCATCGCGCCTTTTCGCTTGGGCCTGACCCTGGACCGCCAAAGTGGCCCATGGTTGACGGGCCTGGGAATAGACCATGCCATGGCGCAAGATGCGGTGCCTGCGGGCGACCGCGCCACGCCATCGTCCACGCTGCTGAATGCGCGACTGACCTACCGCCAACAGCAAGGCAACAGCCAGTGGCTTTGGTATGCGCGGGTCCATAACTTGACCGATGCTTTGGTTTATTCGCCCACGTCGGTGCTGACCACCACCGCCAAATACGATGACGCCAGCACCGGTCAACCGGTTTACAAAGCGCCATTGCCGGGGCGCAGTTTAAAAATGGGTGTGCAGATCAGTTTCTAAGGCCATTCCCAGGCGCTGAAACGGCGCTGGGGCAAGGTCACCCGCATCGGCGGCAGCCTTGCCCGAGCGCCCTGGGGGACAATCCACCCATGTTGGATGTGGTGATTTCTTCTTTGGTGCCGGTGATGTTGCTCATCGCCATGGGTTGCGCCCTTGGCCGCTGGCAGTGGGTGAGCCCTGGCGGGGCGCAAGAGCTATCGCGCTTGGCCTTTTCGGTGTTCGGCCCGGCCTTGCTTTTTCGCACCATGTGCCATGTCGACCCCCACACTTTGGTGCTGCAACCTTTGGCGGTTTATTTGGGGAGCGCCGTGGCGCTCTACTGGGCCATGTGGTGGTTTTGGGGGCGTAACCTGCCGTCGGCGATGTGGGCAATGGCAACCATGTTCAGCAACACCGTGGCCTTGGGCATCCCCTTGGTGGGCTATGTGTATGGACCGCCGGGTTTGGTGGTGTTGTTCACCTTGATATCGGTGCATTCATTGGTGCTGGTGACCATGATCACCGTGCACTTGGAGTGGCATCGTGCCCAAACACCCCACCCCAACTCGGGTGTGGCAGCGCCAGTGGCCCTGTGGCCTACGCTGATTTTGGCCTTGCGCCAGTCCATCTTTCATCCGGTCCCACTGCCCATTTTGTTGGGTCTGGCGTTTAGCCGAACAGGTTGGGCCATCCCCGAAGCCTTGGACAGACCCCTGCAATGGCTGGGCGCGGCCTTTGGCCCCATGGCCTTGTTGCTGGTGGGCATCAACTTGGCTCAGGTTTGGCGCACGTCGGCTTCAGCCAATGACAAGCCTCAAACATGGCGCAAACCCATTGAACTGACTGTGCTTAAAAACATGGTTTTTCCCCTGTGCGTGGGCCTGGTTGGTTGGGCCGTGGGCTTGCAAGGTGTGCCCTGGGCTGTGATGGTGTTGGCCGCAGCCTTGCCTGTGGGGGCCAATGTGTTCTTGGTGTCTCAGCGCTATGCATTGGAGCGCGAGGCCATCACCCTGGGCATGTCGATCTCCACCGTGGCGGGCATGCTCAGTTTGCCCGTGGTGATGGTGCTGTTGCAACACTGGGGATAGCTCCTTTCGAACGTTCATCACCCGCGTGAATGCCCTTGGGTCCTTTGCGGGGCAGGGATACTTCTTCACGCTGCTGCCCTGTGGCAGGGTGCCCCATGTCCACATCCATTGACCCAAGCATGATGTGCATCAAGTCCTTTTGTGCGTGCCACTCGCAAAATCAGACACGATTCGAATTGCAAGCCAGTGAGGCTTGCGATGGCGGGTGGTCGATGCCTTCAACGGACGTCGCAACGCATCCAGAATCCTCTGCTGCGTTTTCCCAATGTGGTGATGCAAAGGAATTCAAAATGAAAATGCAATCTGATTCAACCGCCAAGCTGGTTGCGGCCCTTACCCTGTCAGCTGCTGTCATGGCTTACACCGTGGGCGTACAGGCCCAAGACACGACCAGTTCTTTGACGCCCATTTATGGCTCGCAATTGATGAGCGACCCAGAACGCAGCGCCTACCAAACCAAAATGAGAAGCTTGAAAACTGACCAAGCGCGTGAAGCCTTTCGCTTGGAGCACCACGAAGAGATGAAAATTCGGGCGACGGCCAGGGGCGTCACTTTGCCCAATGAACCACTCGCCAAAGGATTGGGTATCCAAGGCAATGTGTCACAAGGGGCTGGGCAGGGCGGTGCCGCAGGAAAGTCTGGTGGCATGGGTGGCGCAACGGGTGGTGGCGCTTCAGCCGGTTCAGGACCTGGGCCTGGACCTGGACCTGGGGCTGGCGGTGGCGGTGGCGGTGGCGGTGGCCGCAAGTGAAGCTGAGGGCCGGTCTTGGCGTCAGTCTTTCAAAATGACGCCATGCACATCCATCACCCGTGTGTGGACGGGGATGCCCAGACCTACGCTTTGGGTTACGGTGCAAAACTCTTCAAATTGATCAAGCGCCCGCTGGGCGTGCTCCAGTGCGCTGGCCGGCACGCCCAGCTTTAACTTGGCATTCATTTTCAAAACCCGCAAACGCCCTTGTTCATTGCGCCCCACCAAGGCCTGCACCTCGCAGTGAATCGGTTCGGGTATTTGCTTGAACTTGCGAAATGCAAACAGCAGTAAGTCACTCAAACAGTTGCCCACAGCAACACATAAAAGTTGAACGGGAGACGGT
>CAMDJU010000276.1 GCA_945900695.1 Bordetella parapertussis
CCTTTGGCCGCACCTTGCTGCCGCACCTGTTTCGCGAAATCTTCCCGCCGCAGGTGGCGGCTACCGCCGGCCCAGCTGCGGCCTCCATCATGGTGTACCTGCTGATGGCCGTGGTCTTGTTCATCCGCCCGCAGGGCTTGTTTTCGCGCAAAGCATGAGCGCCAACACCATGTCGTCGAATCGCTCTACCCCCGCCTGGGCTTGGTATGTGCTCATTGCATTGGCGGTGGGTTTGGGTTGGCTGATGCAAGCGCAAGGTCAAAATTTTTATTTGTCCATGCTCAGCCGCATGATGATTTACGGCCTGGCCGCCTGTAGCCTCAACTTGATTTTGGGCTACGGCGGCTTGGTGTCGTTTGGCCATGCGGCATTTGTCGGCATCGGCGCCTACACCGTGGGTATCTTGATCACCGAGGGCGTGCCCAGCGGTTGGATTGGTTTCCCGCTGGCCATGTTGGTGTCGGCGCTGTTTGCCGCCTTGATCGGGGCCATTTCGCTGCGCACCCGGGGCGTGTACTTCATCATGATCACCCTGGCTTTTGCGCAAATGGTGTATTACTTGGTCAATTCGGTCAAAGCCTATGGCGGCGACGAGGGCCTGAACATCCGCATGCGCTCCGATTTTGGCTTTGGCATCAACCTGAAAAATGACTTGGCTTTTTATTACCTGGTGCTGTTGTGCTTGGTGCTCAGCTTGTGGTTCATGCACCGCTTGATGCATTCGCGCTTTGGCCGCGTGGTGTTGGCCCAGCGCGATGACGATGTGCGCACCGAGGCGCTCGGCTTTGCGGTGTACCGCTATCAATTGGTGTTGTTTGTGCTGGCTGGGGCCATTGGTGGCTTGTCAGGTGCATTGATGGTCAACCAACAAAATTACGTCAACCCCAATTTGATGCATTGGACGCAATCGGGTGTGCTCATGGTCATGGTGATTTTGGGTGGCGTGGGCACCTTGGCCGGTGGCCTGTGGGGCGCTTTGTTGCTGTTGACGCTGGAGGATGTGTTTGCCGAATACACCGTTCACTGGCAGTTTTATGTGGGTTGGATTTTGTTGGCCGTGGTGCTGATGGCGCCCAAAGGCTTGGCGGGTTTGTTCCAACGCCGTGCCAAGGGGGTGCAGCATGGCTGAGCCGGTGTTGCAGGTCAAATCCTTGGTCAAGTATTTTGGTGCTTTGTGTGCCACCGACCATGTCAGCTTGGATGTGCGGGCGGGCGAAATCCATGCCCTGATTGGCCCCAATGGGGCTGGCAAAACCAGTTTGGTGGCACAACTCTCGGGCTTGCTCAACAGCGATTCGGGCCAAGTGGTGTTTCAGGGCCAAGACATCGGTGCTTTGAGCGCCCACCAGCGGGTGCGCTTGGGCTTGGTGCGTTCCTTTCAAATCACCCGCTTGTTCAAGTCGTTCACCGTGCGCGACAACGTGGCCTTGGCGGTGCAAGCGCGCACCGGCAACCCTTATTCGTTTTGGCGCCCGGTAGCGGCTGAGCGTGCGCTGCATGATGAGGCCGAATCGATCTTGCAAGACATTGGTTTGGCCGAGCGCGCCGACGAACTGGCCCAAAATTTGTCGCACGGTGAGCAGCGTGTGCTGGAGGTGGGATTGGCCATGGCCACCGCGCCCAAGCTGCTATTGCTTGACGAGCCGATGGCAGGCACGGGGCCCGAAGAATCCCAGCGCATTGTCGATTTGATCGCTGGCCTCAAGAACCGCGTGGCCATTTTGTTGGTCGAGCACGACATGGATGCGGTGTTTCGCCTGGCCGATCGCATTTCCGTGATGGTCAATGGTGCGGTGATCGCTTGTGGCGAGCCCCAGGCGATTCGCAGCGACCCGATGGTGATCGCCGCTTATTTGGGCGAGGAGCACAGCGCATGAGTGCCGTTTTATTGCAGGCCCAAGGTTTGCGCGCCGCCTATGGTGCCAGCCAGGTGTTGTTTGGCATTGATTTTGAAATCCGTGCTGGTGAGGTCATGGGCTTGCTTGGGCGCAACGGGATGGGCAAAACCACCTTGATCCGCAGCTTGCTGGGCATCAAAAGCCCCCAAGCTGGCAGCGTTCGTTTTGAAGGCACAGAGATCACCGGACACAGCAGCGACAAGATTGCCCGCATGGGGCTGGCCGTGGTGCCCGAAGGCCGGCAGGTGTTTCCCAATTTGAGCGTGGACGAGCACCTGACCGCTTTTGCCGCACGGCGCAATGGGGCCGCGCAGCCGTGGACGCCCGAGTCGGTGTACGCCTTGTTTCCCCGCTTGGCCGAGCGCAAAAAGAACATGGGCAACCAACTGTCGGGCGGTGAGCAGCAAATGCTGGCCATTGGCCGCGCGCTGGTCACCAACCCCAAGTTGCTGATCTTGGACGAGGCCACCGAAGGTTTGGCCCCCTTGATCCGAGAGGAAATTTGGCAATGCCTGACCCGTTTGCGCCAAGCGGGCCAAACCTTGGTCGTGGTGGACAAATACGTCAACCGCTTGGTGCAAATTGCCGACCGGCATTTGATCCTGGAGCGCGGCAGCGTGGCTTGGCACGGCAGCTCTGCCGAACTCGATCAAGACCGCAACCTGTGGCACCGTTACCTGGGTGTGTGATGCGGTGCTGACGTGCCCACGGGCAAGCTGGTGGCACGAACATCGGCGCGGGCTGCGCCTCAAGCAAAGTGGCGTTGTGCCACCCATTTCAAACTCGCTTGCAAGCTCAGGCAAGCCGCACTGCGCGAACCACTGCGCCGGCGGGTGATGCCCACCCGACGTGCCCAATCGGTACCGACCACGGGCAAGGCCATGAGCTGGCCGGCCTGCGCCTCCCAATGGATCAGCTCTTGGGGAATGAAGGTCAAGGCATCGCTTTGCATCACCAGGGCTTTCATCAAGGCAGTGGAAGTGGTTTCAATTTGCGCGCGGGGCGGTGTGAGTTGGTGGGCCAGAAAAAAATCGTCAAACGCCAAGCGCTCGAGTTCGCGCTGGCGCGGCAATATCCAGGTTTGGTTTAACAGTTCGCTGGCCGCCACTTGGCGCCGCTGACCCAGTGGGTGGTCGGCCCGGGCCACCACCACAGCGGTTTCGGTGAACAAGGTTTCGTGCACCAAGTCGGCATCGCTGGCGCGTGCCGGTACCGAAGACAGGGCGAAATCGACCTCGCCTTGTTTGACCCATGGCATGAGCGATTCGTTGAGGCCATACAAAACCGTCACTTTGAGTTCGGGGTGGCTTTGTTGCCAAGCCATCAAGGCCTGGGGCAATAAGCGGTTGGCCTCGGTGGGGCCGCAGCCGACGATGACATGGCCGCGCTGCGAGCCTTTGAGGGCCGCGATCTCCCCCAGGGCGTGGCGCAACTCGGCCTCGACCACCTGGCCGTGTTGCATCAAAGCTTGTCCGTAAGCGGTGGGGCTGACTCCAAAGCGGCCGCGTTCCAGCAATGGCACACCCAGTGATTTCTCCAAAGCCTTGATGCTTTTGGACAGGGCGGGTTGCGACACCTCCAACTCTGCCGCTGCCTCGGTCAGGCTGCCGCAGCGCACGGCGGTGAGGAAAAACTGCACTTTTCGGTAATCCATAACCAATGGTAATGTAAAAAGCATGGAAAGTTGTAGGTGCCACGCCCTGGGTTTGCTACCTTCACATCTGCTTTTCAACCTTGCGTTCTTTTCGGAGATGCCATGACCGCTTTAGACCTGGACCATTTGGTTCAACCCGACCGCGTGCACCGCAGCGTGTACACCGACCAGGCCTTGTTTGACCTGGAAATGGAAAACATGTTTGAAAAAACCTGGGTCTACTGTGGCCACGAGTCCCAGGTCAA
>CAMDJU010000277.1 GCA_945900695.1 Bordetella parapertussis
GAAGGTGGCATCGCCTGGTTTGGCATGTCCACCCGCGCCCGGATTGTGGTTTACGACAAGCGCAAGCTCGATCGCCAAATCGTGGACAGCTATGAAAAATTGGCCGACCCCAAACTCAAAGGTATGTTGTGCATTCGCTCGGGCTCACATCCCTATAACCTGAGCCTGTTTGGTGCCTTGCATGAGCACATGGGCGCAGCAGCCACCGAGCTCTGGCTCAAAGGTTTGGTGGCCAATATGGCCCGCTCGCCCAAAGGCGGCGACAGCGATCAGATCAAATCGGTGGCCAGCGGTGAATGCGCTGTTGCGGTGACCAATACCTATTATTTGGCGCGAATGATGCGCTCTGCCAATGCGACAGAGCGCAACATGGCCGAGTCCGTGGGGGTGGTTTTTCCCAATCAAAACAGCTGGGGCACACACGTCAATGTGGCCGGTGCTGCGGTGGCCAAGCACAGCAAAAACACCGCAGCAGCGGTCAAGTTTTTAGAGTATTTGGCCAGCTCAGCCGCGCAAAATCATTTTGCCAATGGCAACAACGAATGGCCCGTGGTCAAAGGCCTCAAGTTTGACAACCCAGCACTCAAAGCCATGTCGGGGGGCGACTTCAAGAGCGAGGTGATCCCGATCAGTGCCGTGGGCATGAACCAGATCAGAATTCAGCAAATGCTGGACCGGGTGGGGTTCAAGTAACCGCCGCGTGATGGGCCAGCACGGATGCGGCCAAAGTGTCAAACGATGCGCTGTGTCGATCGCGCGGGCTGACCACCAGGGCTTGGGTGTGTTGTCTGAAATTGCGGGAGATGGATTTCAAATAGGTGGGGTCGTAATGGCTCTCCAACAATGAATGAACCACGCTGCTGACGTCTCCCCGAGATAGCGCGTCTTTCCAGGCGTCGACCAAAGCTTTTCCCTTGAGGTTGATCAGTGCATCTAGGCGTTGGGCAAAAGCGCTGGTGTCGCTGACAAACAAGGGGTATTCCTCCATCAGCAAGGCAATGCGCTCAGGCTGCGGCAGCTGCAAGTCAATACAAGGGCTGTCACGCATGGCATCCATCAACACGTCCATGACGGATAAATTTCCCACTTTGCGGCTTTCTGCCTCCACAAAGATCGGGCGCATGGGGTCCATTTGGCGCAAGGCATTCCATATTTGCATGTCAAACCGCTTTTGGCTGGGTTGCTCCATGCCGGGTACGCGTCCCAGCACCGAACTGCGGTGGCATGCCAGGGCCTCCAGGTCCAGCACCTGGGCCCCCTGTCTTTGCAGGGCATGGAGCAATCGGGTTTTGCCACTGCCCGTGGTGCCGCACACCACCACGAAACGAAAACTTGCCATGTGTTGGTCCAACCACGCCAGCATGGCGGCGCGAAAGGCTTTGTAGCCACCGTCCAGCACCGTGACTTGAAATCCAATTTGACCCAGCACCATCGACAAAGCGCCGCTGCGTTTGCCGCCACGCCAGCAATACACCAAGGGCTGCCAGGTCTTGGGCAATAACAACACTTCGCGCTCAATGTGTCGCGCGATGTTCACCGCCACCCAGGCAGCCCCTAATTTTTGCGCCTCAAAGCCACCCTTTTCCTTGAACAGGGTGCCGATGACGATGCGCTGTTCATTGTTCAAGCTGGGCCAGTTGACGGCACCTGGCAGGTGGTCCAGGTCGAACTCACCTTCACTGCGTGCATCGATGATGGCGGAAAACCCAGCACCACCGACCATGCGCGCCAAAGCTTGGTCAGCGGGCATGCGTTGCAAACTCATGGCAGGCCCATCACAACATTTTTTCCAGGACTGGCCAAGTGTGTTGCAACATCAAACTTTGGGCTTTCTCGTTGGGGTGGATGCGGTCGGATTGAAACCAATCGCCGGGCGCCAACAGGGGTTCTAAAAAAAACGGTACCAAGCGCGATTGGGTTTGCTTGGCCACTTGGGCAAATGCCTTGGCAAATTGCTCGTTGTAGTCTGCACCATAGTTGGGCGGCACCTTCATGCCCAACAGCAAAACCCGTGCGCCTTGCGATTTGGCCTGTTGCGCCATGTACAGCAGGTTTTCTTGGGTGCTGGCCAAAGGCAGGCCGCGCAACGCATCGTTGCCACCGAGTTCGATCACCAGCAGGGCAGGGCGGTGGGTTTTGAGCAGGGACTCGATGCGCGATCGCCCGCCAGCGGTGGTCTCGCCACTGATGCTGACATTGATCACCTTCCATTGGGGGTGGCTCTGCGCCAAGCGTTGGGACAGCAAGCTGACCCATCCGCTCCCGCGTGGCAAGCCATACTCGGCACTCAGGGAGTCTCCCAGGATCAACATGGCATAGCTGGGGCTGGGTGGGGGCTTTGCACTGACCTGGGCTTGCGCCACATGAGTCAACGACAATAAGAACCAAACCATCCAGGTCCAGATGGTCTTCATCCCCAGCCTGCGCTTCTCAGCCATCCCCATCAACATGACAAAACCCATTCTTGAAGTTGCCCACGTGTCCAAATCGGTCACCGATGCCACCGGCACACTGGATATTCTCCGCGATATTGATTTTCAGTTGCAACGCGGAGAAACCGTGGCCATCGTGGGTGCCTCTGGTTCAGGCAAAAGCACCTTGCTGTCCATCATGGCGGGATTGGATACGCCCACCCAGGGCACGGTGCGTTTGGCTGGTGAAGACTTGTTTGCCCGCGATGAAGATGCCCGTGCCGCCATGCGTGCCCAATACATGGGTTTTGTCTTTCAAAGCTTTCAATTGCTGGGCTCACTGACAGCTCTGGAGAATGTCATGTTGGCCCTGGAGCTGGGTGGCCGCCCCCGCGCCCGAGAGAATGCCCGCAGCATGCTCGAGCGTGTGGGCTTGGGTGAACGGCTTCACCATTACCCGCGCGTGCTCAGTGGTGGCGAGCAGCAAAGGGTCGCCTTGGCACGGGCCTTTGTGGTTCAACCAGCGGTGTTGCTGGCCGACGAGCCCACTGGGAGCTTGGACAAGGCCAGTGGCGAGCGGGTCATGCAATTGATGATGGACTTGAACCAAGCCTCTGACACCACCCTCGTGCTGGTCACCCACGACCTGGCCATCAGCCAGCGCTGCCAGCGCCGCATTGCCATCGAGGCGGGTGCGCAGATGGTGGTTGGATAATCCAGGAATGTCTGTCCCCCTCAAAGTGATTTTTGGTTTCCACGCGGTGGGGGTGCGCATGAAAACCGCGCCCATGTCGGTGGTCGAGTTGCATGTCGATACCAGCCGACGAGATGTGCGCATGCGTCAGTTCTTGCAGCGTGCCCAAGACAGTGGCATGCGCATCATCCCCAGCGATGGCTTGCGCTTGGCCAAGCTGTGTGGCAGCCATGGCCATCAGGGCGTGGTGGCCCGGGTACAGGCCTTGCCCCAAGGCCATTCCTTGGATGACCATTTGGACCAGTTGAGCGCCGATCAAATTCCGTTGTTGTTGGTGCTCGATGGGGTGACCGATCCGCACAACCTGGGCGCGTGTTTGCGGGTGGCCGATGGTGCCGGGGCCCATGCGGTGATTGCGCCCAAAGACCATGCCGTAGGCCTCAATGCCACCGTCGCCAAAGTGGCCAGTGGCGCAGCCGACACCGTGCCTTATTTCATGGTCACCAACTTGGCGCGCACGCTCAACGAGCTCAAAGAGCGTGGCATTTGGATCATCGGCACCAGCGACGATGCCCCCACGTCGATCTACCAAAACGACTTCAAAGGCCCCGTCGCTTGGGTCTTGGGGGCAGAGGGTGAGGGCATGCGCCAGTTGACCCGAAAAACCTGCGACCAATTGGTGCGCATCCC
>CAMDJU010000278.1 GCA_945900695.1 Bordetella parapertussis
CCCTGTGCTGTTTTGTGGCGACACTTTGTTTTCTGGGGGCTGCGGTCGCTTGTTTGAAGGCACAGCAGCACAAATTCTGAGCAGCTTGGACAGGCTGGCAGCCCTGCCTGGCCCCACCCGGGTGTGCTGTGCCCACGAATACACCCTGTCCAACCTGCGTTTTGCCCTGGCCGTGGAACCCCACAACCCAGAATTGATGGCGTACCATGACCGCTGTCAGCAATGGCGCGCCAATGGCCAGCCCACACTGCCCTCCACCCTGACCCAGGAGCTGGCCATCAACCCTTTTATGCGCAGTCGTCAAACATCGGTGGTGCAAGCGGTTCAGCAACGCAGCCCCAGTGCCAACGATGAAGTGGCGGTATTTGCCCAATTGCGCGAATGGAAAAACCAATTTTGATCAATCGACTGTTTTTGTTGCTGGCCGCAGCCTGTGTGACCACCGCTTGCGTGACGCCACCGCCCGCGCCAGTTTCCTTGGCCGAAGCCGAGGCACCACCCACCACGGCTGTCCCCTGGCGCGAGGTCACCCCAGCCTTGGTCGATAAATCTGCTGCCTCGGCTGCCTCCACTGCAGCCCCTGCGGCAGCGCTGGTTCTGAGCCCTTTGACCCCTACCGAGTCCAATCCCTCCAACGTGACTCGCATGGATCTGCCCGTGGATTTGTGGGAGCGCATCCGGCGCGGCTTTGCCATGCCCAACTTGGACCACCCCTTGTCGCAAGACCGCACCCAGTGGTATGCGGCCCGGGGCGACTATTTGCAGCGCATGACCGACAGGTCGAGCAAATACCTCTACCACATCGTGGAAGAAATTGAGCGCCGCGGCATGCCCACCGAACTGGCTTTGCTGCCTTTCATCGAAAGCGCATTCAACCCCCAAGCTGTCTCCACCGCACGCGCCACCGGCATGTGGCAGTTCATGCCAGCCACCGGCAAAAGCTTTGATCTCAAACAAAACGCGTTTCGCGACGACCGCCGCGATGTGCTGGCCTCCACCCGTGCCGCTTTGGATTACCTGCAAAGGCTCTACAACATGTTTGGCGACTGGCACCTGGCCTTGGCCGCCTACAACTGGGGTGAGGGCAATGTGGGCAAGGCCTTGGCGCGCAATCAGCGCAACCAATTGGGTTTGTCCTACACCGACTTGAACATGCCCAATGAAACCCGCTACTACGTGCCAAAGTTGCAAGCGGTGAAAAACATTGTGGCCATGCCGCAGTTGTACAACCTGCAATTGCCCCATATTCCCAACCACCCGTATTTTCAAACTGTGCCCTTGACGCGGGATATCGACGTCTCCTTGGCGGCCAAACTGGCTGATATCTCGGTGGAAGATTTCAAGTCGCTCAACCCCTCGGCCCACCGGCCGGTGCTGCTGGCCGCCGGCACGCCCCAATTGCTGCTGCCTTGGGACAACGCTGAAATTTTCATGCGCAACTTCGCCCAACATGGCGAAGCGCGCATGGCCAGTTGGACCGCTTGGGTCACCCCGCACAGCATCAAAGTGGCCGAAGCGGCCAAGCGCGCAGGCATGCCCGAGGCCGATTTCCGCGCCCTCAATGGCATTCCGCCCCACATGTTGATCAAGTCTGGTTCCGCCCTGCTGGTGCCACGCACCGCGCGCATGGAAGATGACGTCTCCCCTGCCATCGCCGACAACGGGCGCTTGGATCTCTCACCCGAGGCCCAACTCAGGCGCCTGACGGTCAAAGCCAAGCCGCAAGACAACCTCGACGCGGTGGCGGCGCGCTACAAGGTGAGCGCGGCGCAATTGGCCGAGTGGAACAAGCTGAGCCCGCGCAGTCCCCTCAAAGCCGGCCAAACCTTGGTGGTCTATGTGGCGGGCAAACCCAACACGGCCAAAGGGCCTGCCAAAGCCCAAGCAAAGAAAAAGCCAACAGGTAAATCGGGCTCCGAAGTGCAAACCGCCAAAGCGCGCTGACACCCACAGGGGTTTGGCCACTTAAGGGGCAACTCAGAGCCGTTCATTTTCTGCGCTGCGGGGTTGCCACACCATCAAGTGGCGCTCCAAGCGGCCCACAGCCCCATCGAGCAACAAGGCAAATGCCGTCAGCACCGTGATGCCCGCAAACACCGTGTTGACATCGAAGGTGCCCTCCGCTTGTTGGATCAAATAGCCCACGCCCCGCGCTGAACCCAGGTACTCGCCCACCACGGCCCCCACAAAAGCCAAACCCACCGAGGTGTGCAAGCTGGAGAAAACCCAGCTGGTGGCGCTGGGCAGATAAACCGTGCGCAACAGTTGTTTTTGCTTCGCACCCAGCATGCGCGCATTGGCCAACAGCACCGGGCTGACTTCGCGCACGCCCTGGTAGACGTTGAAAAAGACAATGAAAAATACCAAGGTCACGGCCAATGCCACCTTGCTCCAAATGCCCAGGCCAAACCACATGGCAAAAATGGGCGCCAAGATCACCCGGGGCATGGCATTCGCCGCTTTGATGTACGGGTCCAGGATGGCGCTGGCCAGGGGGCTCAGCGCCAGCCACAAACCACACACCAAGCCCAACAAGGTGCCCAAGCCGAAAGCCAACACGGTCTCGAGCAGGGTCACGCCCAAATGGATATAAATATCAGCACGGCCCTTGAGCCCATCCGGAAAGAGGAAGCTGGGACCGATGTCCATGGGCACAAACCAAGACCACACCCGACCCATGACCTGCACCGGGTTGCCCAGAAAGAACGCCATCTTGGGGTCCTGGCTGACCCATTGCCACAGGGCCAACACCCCCACCAACAGGCCCACTTGCCAAAAGCGCAAATTGGATTCTTGGGGTTTGATCACAGACCACATGGTGTTGCCGCCTCAGGCTTTGCGCAGTTGCTGGGCATAGCCCTTGAGGACTTCATCGCGCAGCAACTCCCAAATTTGCCCGTGCAATTCGTTGAAACGCGCTTGCGACCGCACTTCGGCCACATGGCGGGGCCGTGGCAAGTCAATCTGAAACTCTCCGATGGGGTGCGTGGCCGGCCCAGCCGACAAAACCACCACCCGGTCGCTCATGGCAATGGCTTCGTCCAGGTCGTGGGTGATGAAGAGCACGGCCTTTTTTTTGCGCGACCAAAGTTCGAGTACCTCGGTTTCCATCAACTGCCGGGTTTGGATGTCCAGGGCAGAGAACGGTTCGTCCATCAAAATGATGTCGGGGTCGAGCACCAGGGTTTGGGCCAAGGCCACGCGCTTGCGCATGCCCCCGGACAGCTGGTGCGGGTAGCGGTCTTCGAAACCCGATAAACCCACGCGCGAGAGCCAATCCATGGCCAATTGCAGCGCGGCTTGCGCCTCGGTGTGGTGGTACTGCAAGCCCAGCAGCACATTGTCCAGGGCGTTGCGCCAAGGCATCAGGGCCTCGGTTTGAAACATATAGCCCGCACGGGCATTGATGCCTTGCAGCGCTTGTCCAAACACCTTGACTTCACCCCGGCTGGGCGTGAGCAAGCCAGCAGCCACATTGAGCAAGGTCGATTTGCCACAACCCGTGGGCCCCACCACGGAGACAAATTCGCCCGGTTGAACGTGCAAAGACGTATCGGCCACCGCGGTGTACGCGGGCTCCAGCGGCGAGCGGGGGCGAAATGTGCACGTGATGTTGCACAGCTCGAGTGCGGGGGTGTCCATCTGGGCGCGCGCGCACTAAGCCTTGAATTTGTCCTTGGCGCGGCGGGCAAAGTCGTTGGTGAAAGTTTTGGACAAATCGATTTTGTCGGCTTTGAGTGTTTCATCAAAACTGGCCAGGGCCTTG
>CAMDJU010000279.1 GCA_945900695.1 Bordetella parapertussis
GCACGGGCCTCGTCAAACCGCCAATGGCAATCGACCATCAGCATGGCTTGCGGCCCCAAAGCATCGCGCAGCGCCAACATGCAGTCCACCCCATGGTGAATTTTTTCTCGCCCTTGTGCCGTGCCGCACAGGGCCGGTGTCAGTCCATCAAAGGGGGCTGCTTTGAACCGCTCAAAGCCTTGTGCACGAGCGCGAAATGCCGTGTCCACAAAGCCTTGGGGGCTGCGATCGGTGGTGGCGCGGTTGATGTTGGCGTACAGCGGCACCCCTTGGCGCTGCACAGGGCCCAATAATTGATGTGGCGCGCATCGGGTGTGCTGCGCTTGCAAGCCCAGCACCGCTTGCAAAAAAGCACTGACCACGGTGTTGCCCACCAAGCCGCCAGGCGAAGCGGGGGCGGCGCGCACCTGTTGCTGGGCTTGGTCCAGGTCCAAGCCCAACCATTCGGTTTGCCACTGCTGGCACAAGGTGTCGAGCATCGGCTCCCAAGCGTTCAGCGAGCCTTCGCCCCACCCGACCGCGCCACTGCTGTCGGTCACCGACAAAAACCACCAATTGGTTTTTGGCGACACATGCAGCACATGGCTTTGAATGCGGGCGATGGTGGTCATGCAGGCAGTTTAGTGGGCCAGGCATCTGTCAAGCGATCAGCCAAGTCATTGAAATCTTGCGCTGACACCGTGAAGCGTGACAAATCGCCGTGTTCAATGCGGACCCCAGGCCCCAGCTCCATGGGGCGGGACACATAGGCGGTTTGCAAGCCACAGGCCGCAGCAGCGTCCAGATCGTCTTCATGGCTGGCCACCAACATCACCTGCGCGGGTGCCACATCAAACACGTCGGCCACGCCCAAATAGGTTTGGGGGTCGGGTTTGTAATGGCGAAACACCTCGGCCGACAAAATCAAGTCCCAAGGCAGGCCAGCGTGCTTGGCCATGTTGGCCAACAAGCCCAAGTTGCCATTGGACAAGGTGCACAAAGTGAAATGGGTCTTCAGGCGCTGCATGCCGGGCAGCGTGTCTGGCCACGGCGCCAAACGGTGCCAGGCGCGGTTGAGGTGCTGGCGTTGGGCTTCATCCAAGTCCAAGCCGCGGGCCAGAAGCACCTGGTCCAAGATGCGCCGGTGCAAGTCGTCGATCTTGGTCCAACCCAGCTTGCCCGATCTCACCTCGGCCATGGCCGGTTTGTAGCCGGCGCGCCATGCGGTGGCGAAGGCGTCGCCATCTTCACCGGGGATGAGCGTGGCCACCTCGCGGCTGATCGAACCGTGCCAATCGACCACGGTACCGAACACATCAAAGGCCAAGATCAAGGGTGCGGGTTTCATGCCATGCCTTTTGAAAAAGAGTGGGTCGCCCCAGCGACCCGGGTCAAAACCCATACTGTGGCATGATTTCCCAACATTAAATACCCGCACGGCTCAAAAGCAGCTGGGGTCACGATCACCAAAGAGACATGCTTCCCTCCCCTTTGTACATGCCCAAGCCCCAGGGCCAGCGCCCTTGAGCACGCCCACTGGCCGTTGGCAAGCCCTGCAAGCCATTTGGCGCTTGCTGTTTTCGGGCTTTTTGTTTTCAACGGTGCGTTGGCTCGAAATGCTGGCCATGGGCTTGTTTGCCTACCGCGTCACCGAGTCGGCCTTCATCGTGGCGCTGCTGAGCATGTTGCGCTTGTTGCCCATGGGTTTGTTTGGTGCCTTGATAGGGGCATTGGCCGAGCGTTTTGATTCCCGCTTGTCCTTGATGCTGATGGTCGGCACCTCTTTGTTGACCAGCGGGGTTTTGGCACTGCTGGCCAGCATGGGTTGGCTGAGCATTTGGCATTTAGGGGTGGGTTGCTTTATCAACGGTATTTGTTGGGCGGCTGACAACCCCGTGCGGCGCATGATGATCGGGGACACCGTGGGCGCACGGCGCATCGGCCCGGCCTTGTCGGTGGATGTGGGCGTCAACAACGTCAGCCGGGTTTTGGGCCCCATCTTGGCCGGACTGCTTTTGGCCCAGTTTGACATTGCCGGTGTGTTTTGGTTGGGGCTGGTGCTGCACAGTGTCAGTTTATGGGTGGTCTGGGGCGTTGCCCCAGACCATAAACACCGAATCAAGCACCCCTTGTCTCTTCTGGGGCCGATGCGCGAAGGTTTTGCCCTGGCGCGCCAAGACGACCGGCTGATTGGCATTTTGACCGTCACGGCCATCTTCAATGTGTTTGGTTGGCCCTTCACCAGCATGATCCCTGTATTGGCCAGCGACGCCTTGCACCTGGGCAGCCAAGACGTGGGTTTGCTGGCCAGTTGTGAAGGCGTGGGTGGCTTTGTGGGCGCGCTCTTGTTTGCCAGCTTTGCCAAAACCCACTGGTACGGACGCATTTATGTGGGGGCTGTGGTGGTGTATTTCATCACTGCGGTGGCTTTTGCCCATGCCCAGAGCGTGTCTTTGGCGGCCGTATTGCTGCTGCTCAATGGCCTGGGTGCGGTGGGATTTGCGGTGATGCAAACCACTTTGATGTACCGCGACTCGCCCGTGGCGCAACGCGCACGCTTGTTGGGTGTGTTGACTGCTTGCATTGGTTTGGGGCCCATCGGGTTTTTCTACATCGGGGTGTTGGCCGATGCCTTGAGTCCCCCCATAGCGACGTTGGCCATGGGCTTACAAGGCATGGTGGCATTGGCACTCACCCGCCGCTATTGGCTGAAGTTTTTTTGAAGGCCGCTGTGTTCGCCATGGCAAGATGGGCCATGCGAACAGCCATCCAAATGGTCAACCTCCGCTCATGGGCTCGGACCTTTTTGTGCTTCCTTCGGGTGTTCACCCTGGTGAGCTGCACGCCCTGGGCACTGGCCCAGCCCCCTGAATGCGGCTTCATCAAAGACCCCGACCGACAGGCCTATTGCCGCGCAGTGAACAGTGGCAGCGAGGCGCAATGTGGATTTATCCGCGACAGCGATTTGCAAGCGCGCTGCCGCGCCGAAAGCGGGGGTGGCGCAGCACAGTGTGGCTTTATTCGGGACAAAGACGCCCAAGCCGCTTGCCGCGCCAGCCTGCAAAGCCAGCGGCCCGCAGCGGGCGCGTCGAGCGGCCAATGCGGGTTTATTCAAGACGCCGACCAACAAGCCCATTGCCGGGCCACCACCGGCGGGGGATCGGGCCAATGCGGCTTTATCCGCAACCTGGACTTGCAAGCCCTGTGCCGGGCCGAGACCGGTGGGGGTGCGGGCCAATGTGGCTTCATCAAAGACCGCGACATGCAAGCGGCCTGCCGGGCCAAAGTGCGGCGCTGAATCGATCGGCTTAAGCGCTGAAGTAGCGCACCACGGCCCACACCGCCAAGGCCACCAACACCACCACAACCACCAAGATGGTCAGCACAGTGATCAGCCAGTCTTTGGCCATGGCCAGCATCAACAAGCGGGTGTCATCGGGTCCGCGTGCCAAAGAATTCCAGATCAAGTACCAGGGAAAAAGCGCTGTCACCAGCATGGTGATGAAGGTGAACTGCCAAAACCCCATGTCGGCATAGCGATTGCCCACTGGCGCCGCCTCGGGGGCTGGTGCCGGCGGGCGTTCGGGCGTGTGGTGATCGGCCTTCACACCCGCTCGTAGAGGGTGACCACACAGGCCCCACCCAAACCCAGGTTGTGTTGCAAAGCCAGTCGCGCGCCTGTCACCTGGCGTCGCTCGGCGGTGCCGCGCAACTGCTGAACCAACTCAGTGCATTGGGCCAAGCCTGTGGCCCCCAAGGGATGGCCCTTGCTGAGCAA
>CAMDJU010000280.1 GCA_945900695.1 Bordetella parapertussis
ATCACCCGCAAGCCCATGGGCATGTAGGTGTAAATGCCTGCACCCAGCTTTTTGATCATGCCGGCACGCATCATCAGTTGATGGCTGGCGACCTCGGCGTCGGACGGGGCTTCCTTGAGGGTGGAAATAAGAAATTGAGAGGCTTTCATGGGGCGGGGAAGTTCCGGCTGGAGGGATATGGCACTGGGGTCAAACCCCTTGATGGGGCAGACTGTCTGTGCATAATGGGATCAGTTTAAGAATTTTGAGGTTTGATTATGCTTGACCGTGAAGGGTTTCGACCCAACGTCGGCATCATCCTGCTCAATCAGAAAAACCAGGTGTTTTGGGGCAAGCGGATACGCACCCACAGCTGGCAGTTCCCCCAAGGGGGGATCGATAGGGGCGAAAGCCCTGAGCAGGCCATGTACCGCGAACTGCACGAGGAAGTGGGTTTGCAACCCGATCATGTGCGGGTGGTGGCGCGCACGCGCGACTGGTTGCGCTACGAAGTACCTGATCGCTATGTCAGACGCGAAGCGCGTGGACACTACAAGGGACAAAAGCAAATTTGGTTCTTGCTGCAAATGCAGGCCCACGACTGGCAACTGAATTTGCGCGCCACCGATCACCCCGAGTTTGACGCTTGGCGCTGGAACGATTATTGGGTGCCCTTGGACGCGGTGGTTGATTTCAAACGCGGGGTGTACCAAATGGCGTTGACCGAGTTGTCGCGTTTTTTACCGCGCCAAGAGGTGCGTCAGCGCCTGTACCGAGCCACGCCACGCATGATGGGACAACTCGACCCGCATGGCCATCCCCCAGATGGCCTGGAGTTGCCCCCTGGCGGCAGTTTTGACCCACACCCTGACGGCAGCGAACACTGAATCGCTGGCGGCTTCGCGCGAGCCTCATCGGCACAGGGTTTAAGCGCCCAGCGCCAACAAAACCAAGTTGTCGCGGTGAACCATTTCGGGTTCGGCCACATACCCGAGCAAGGCTTCAATGTCAGTAGACGGTTTGCGGCAAAGCAAGCGCGCTTCTGCGCTGGCATAGTTGGCCAAACCGCGGGCTATTTCGCGGCCATCGGCGGCGCGAATGGCAATCACATCACCACGCGAAAAATCGCCCTGCACAGCGGTCATGCCGATGGGCAACAGGCTTTTTCCCTCCAGGTTCAGCTTGGCCAGCGCACCGTCGTCGATCGTCACCGACCCGCGCAGTTGCAAGTGGTCCACCATCCATTGCTTGCGCGCTTGCTGCTTTTGCGTCGGCGCCACCAACAAGGTGCCAATGGCTTCGCCATGGGCCAAGCGCAGCAACACATCCGTCTCGCGACCCCAGGCAATGACAGTGGAAGCGCCCGAACCGGCAGCCCGCTTGGCAGCCAAAACTTTGGTGATCATTCCACCCTTGCCTAAAGTGGATCCAGCACCGCCTGCCATGTCCTCGAGCTTGGGGTCACCAGCACGCGCTTGGTGCACAAATGTGGCGGACGGGTCGCGCCGCGGATCGGCGCTGTAGAGGCCTTTTTGGTCGGTCAAGATGATCAAAGCATCGGCATCAACCAAGTTGGCCACCAAGGCACCCAAGGTGTCGTTGTCGCCAAACTTGATTTCGTCATTGACCACGGTGTCGTTTTCATTGATGACCGGCAGCACGCCATGTTGCAGCAAAGTCAGCAACGTCGAGCGGGCATTGAGGTAGCGCTCGCGGTCGGCCAAATCGGCATGGGTGAGCAGCACCTGTGCACTGCCCAAGCCATGCTCGCGCAAACTCGATTCGTAAATTTGGGCCAACCCCATTTGACCGACAGCGGCAGCGGCTTGGAGCTCATGGATTTCATGCGGCCGGGTAGACCAACCCAAACGCTTCATGCCTTCAGCAATGGCGCCGCTGGAGACCATGATGACCTCTCGCCCTTCGCGCACCAAGGCCCCCATTTGGCGACACCATTCACCAATGGCTTGCTGGTCCAGGCCTTTGCCTTCGTTGGTGACCAAGGTAGAACCCACCTTGATGACCAAGCGGCGCGCATCACGCAATACGTGGGCAGCGTTGTCACTCATGGCGCTTTTCAGCACTCACATGTGGGTGGAAGGAACATCGGCCGCAGTGCCCGCAAAGCGCGGATCCACATCGACCGGGGCCAGGGTGGACAAGTGCTGGGCGTGCAAGTATTTGTAGATGGCTTTGGACAAAGCGTCACAACCATCGTGGGTGAGGGCTGAAATTTCAAACACTGGCCCTTTGTAGCGCATGCGGCGCACAAACTCCTTGACCTGCGCCACGCGTGCATCGGCGTCCACCATGTCAATTTTGTTGAGTACCAACCAACGCGGCTTGTCAAACAAGGCTTGGTCGTATTTTTTCAGCTCGCCCACAATCGCCTTGGCTTGGGCCACCGGGTCGACGTTGTCATCAAAGGGTGCAAAGTCCACCATGTGCAACAACAATCGGGTGCGCTGCAGGTGGCGTAAAAACTGGTGGCCCAAACCTGCGCCCTCGGAGGCACCTTCGATCAAGCCCGGGATATCGGCCACCACAAAGCTTTGCTCAGGGCCGACCCGAACCACGCCCAAGTTGGGGTGCAAGGTGGTGAAGGGGTAATCGGCGATTTTGGGCCGGGCATTCGAGATGGCCGTGATCAGGGTGGACTTGCCGGCGTTGGGCATGCCCAACAAACCCACATCGGCCAAGACCTTGAGTTCGAGCTTGAGGTTTTTGCGCTCACCTGGCCAGCCGGGTGTTTTTTGGCGCGGCGCGCGGTTGATGGAACTCTTGAAGCGCATGTTGCCAAAGCCACCATCGCCCCCCTTGGCGATCATGATTTTTTCGCCCGGCACCAGCATCTCGTAAAGCACGTCACCGGTTTCAGCGTCCGTGATGACAGAGCCCACGGGCATCTTCAACGTGATGTCGTCGCCTGCCGCACCAAACATATCAGAGCCCAGGCCGTGCTGGCCTTTGCGTGCTTCATGTCGGCGTGAAAACCGAAAGTCCACCAAGGTATTTAGGCTCGGGTCTGCCACCGCAAACACATGGCCGCCACGGCCGCCATCACCCCCATTGGGCCCACCGAATTCTTTGTACTTTTCGTGCCTAAACGAGACGCAACCATTCCCACCGTCACCGGCGATGACGTCAATCAGCGCTTCGTCAACGAACTTCATACAGGCATCTTAATCAAGAAAAAAGCCCCGACCAGTCGGGGCTTGTCAGCATCAAATCCGCACATCAAGCGGGATTGACATTGACCGTGGACTTTTTCAAAGCACCTTTGACGGCAAAACTCACATGACCGTCCACCAAGGCGAACAGAGAGTGATCTTTGCCAATGCCAACATTGGTACCGGGGTGAAACTTGGTGCCACGCTGGCGCACGATGATCGAGCCTGCGCTCACCAACTCGCCACCAAACGCTTTGACACCCAACATTTTGGGCTGTGAGTCCCGCCCGTTGCGCGTAGAGCCGCCGCCTTTTTTCTGTGCCATGACTTAGCCCCTCAACCTTGAATCGAAGCGATTTGCAGCTCGGTGAATTGCTGCCGATGCCCCTGGCGTTTTTGATAGTGCTTGCGACGGCGCATTTTGAAAATGCGCACCTTGTCGTGCTTGCCGTGAGCCAACACTGTGGCTTTGACAGTTGCACCGGACACCAAGGGTGTGCCAACCTTGAGCTCTGCGCCGTTACCGACGGCGAGCACTTGGTCGATCACAATCTCTTGGCCAACGTCCGCAGCAATCTGTTCTACTTTAATTTTTTCGCCAGCAGCA
>CAMDJU010000281.1 GCA_945900695.1 Bordetella parapertussis
ACGATGCGGGTAGGTGTGATGGGATCGTAGGTGCTGGCCGAGCCGCAGCCCCACAGGCTGAGCGTGCCGGCAATCAAGCCGGCGCAGGCCAATAAGCGTGCGAAGCGGTACGTCTGTTTCATGGTGGCAATCGGTGCTGGAAGCAAAACAAGAGTTTAACGATTTTAAGAAGGGTCGCTGGTGCCTGCCAGTGCGGCAGCGGCGGCGCGTTGAAGCCGGTCGCGCACCCCGTCCCAAGCGGTGTCGGCTGGGGGGTGCTCGACCCAAATCTCAGCCATGCCAGCGTCGTCGCATTGGCGCATCCAGGCGAACAAGGCTTGGGCTGCTGCATCGGCATGGGTGGGCATGGGGTGGTGTTTTGCGCCCAATCCGTTCACCGGCTGAAGCGACCAAATGGCCACCTCTTGGCCGACCGGCAAGGGGCATGCGCCCAACCGCTCCTGCATTTGAGCGATGGTGAGCAGTCGCACCGAGGCGCGCGGCGCATAGTGGGCCGCCAGGGTGCCTGAGGCCTTGGGCGCGGGGGCGGCCAGCCCCGACGCACCGTTTCCGTGGTGCACCAGGGTGGCCTGGGGTTGCCCAAGGTGAGCGCCTGCTGCGCTTGAAACGCTTTGAAATTCTTGGGCCTGCGGCCCCCCCACGGGCCACACGGTTTGCCCGGCGGCGGCGCTGAGGGCCTCGAGTAACTGCATGCCGGGGCGCAGCAACACGGGCAGGCCTCGGCTGCAGTCGACGATGGTGGATTCAATGCCCACCGTGCAAGCGCCGCCATCGAGCACCAAAAGTTCAGAGCCCAGCTCCTGCACCACATGGGCGGCGGTGGTGGGGCTGACGCGGCCAAATCGGTTGGCGCTGGGCGCGGCCACGCCGCTCACGCCCAAGGTGAGCGCCTGTTGCAACAAAGCCTGCGCCACTGGGTGCGATGGGCAGCGCAAGCCCACCGTGGCCTGGCCACCGGCGGCTGGCGCGGCCACAGCGGGTTGGCGCGGCAAGATCAGCGTCAAGGGGCCGGGCCAAAAGGCGTCCATCAAGCGGCGGGCAAACTCGGGCACGTCGGCGGCAAACGCGCCCACTTGCGCCGTGGACAGCACATGCACGATCAGCGGGTGGTCGCTGGGGCGGCCTTTGGCGGCAAACACCTTGGCCACAGCTGATGGGTTGTTGGCATCGGCCCCCAGGCCGTAAACCGTCTCGGTGGGCAGGCCGACCAAGCCCCCGTCGCGCAAACATTGTGCGGCCAGGGCCACGGCATGGACGTCGGTACCAGGATGAATCATGGGTGGTTCACCACGGTGCCAGCCCCAGGCATTGCGCGGCTTGCCGCGCCACATCGCGCGCTTGTGTCAGGGTGGGGGCGGTGCAGGTGAGGTGGCCCATCTTGCGCCCCCGGCGCGGCTGGGTTTTGCCATACAGGTGCAAGTGCACGCCGGGCAAGGCCAGCACGGCGGCCCAATCGGGCTCGCGGGCGAAGTCGGTGGCGTGATGCGCGCGCATGTCCGCTGGTGCCGTCTCACCCGCAGCCTCAGCCTCAGCCCCAGCCCCAGCCCCAGGCACAGGCACAGGCACAGGCCACCACAGGTCACCCAAGAGGTTGAGCATCACCGCCGCGCTGTGGGCGCGGGGCTGAACCAAAGGCAAGCCCGCCATGCAGCGCACCTGCAAATCAAACTGCGACACATCGCTACTGTCGATGCTGTGGTGCCCGCTGTTGTGCGGGCGTGGCGCGATTTCGTTGACCACCAAACTGGGCTGGCCGCCGGGTGCGTCGGGCTGCAGCACAAAAAACTCCACGCACAACACGCCCACGTAATCCAGGCCTTGGGCCACTTCGCGCGCTGCGGCCAGTGCTTGCGAGGACAGTGCGGGGTCAAGAGCGCCGTCGCCCACCTCGGTCACCGCCAAAATACCGTCGCGGTGCAGGTTGGCTTGAACCGGCAAATGCACCATCTGGCCGTCTTGGCCACGGGCCAACACCACCGAGCATTCGGCGGCCAGGGGCAGCATTTTTTCCAGCACGCACACGGTGGCATGGGGGGGATTGCCGCTTTGTATGGCCTGCCATGCTGCCAACAATTCAGTGCGGTTGGCGACCCGGGCTTGGCCCTTGCCGTCATAACCCAAGCGGGCGGTTTTGAGGATGCCGGGCAGCAAAGCCTCGCTCACCGCTGCCACATCGGCCGCACTGGCCAGCACCGCATGAGGCGCCACCGGCACGCCACAGCGGGTGAAGTGCGCCTTTTCTTGAGCCCGGTCTTGCGCCACCGCCACCGATCCAGCACCCGGGGACACGGGCAGGGTTCGCGCCAACTGGGCCAAGGCTTGGGCGGGCACGTTCTCGAACTCGGTGGTGATGGCCGCGCACTGCTGGGCCATTTGTGCCAAGGCCTGCGGATCCAAATAATCGGCGCACAGATGCAAGTGGCTGACCAAGCCGGCTGGGCTGTGTGGATCAGGGTCGAGCACCGCCGTTTGGTAGCCCAGGGTTTGCGCCGCATGCGCCCACATCCGGCCCAACTGCCCGCCGCCGAGCACCCCGAGCATGGCCCCCGGCGGCACAGGTTGACTCAGCACGCCGCGGGGAGCGCTCACGCCAGCGGGGGCAGCGTCATTTGGCGCGCTGCATCGGTTTGGCGTTGCCGAAAAGCCTGCAAGGCTTGGTGCAAGGCGGGTTGGTCATGGGCCAACATGGCCACCGCAAACAGGGCCGCATTGGCCGCCCCCGCTTGTCCAATGGCAAAGGTGGCCACCGGAATGCCCTTGGGCATTTGCACGATGCTGTGCAGCGAGTCCACGCCTTGCAAATGCTTGCTTGGCACCGGCACGCCCAGCACCGGCAGGGTGGTTTTGGCCGCCAACATGCCCGGCAAGTGGGCCGCGCCACCCGCACCGGCGATGATGGCGCGCAGGCCCCGGCCATGCGCCGCCTCGGCGTAGGCAAACATGTCATCGGGCATGCGGTGGGCCGAAACCACGCGGGTTTCAAAGGCGACACCAAATTCCTGGAGAATCAGGGCTGCGTGTTGCATGGTGTCCCAGTCTGAACTGGAGCCCATGACAACGCCCACGTGCGGTTGTGTCATGTTGTAGAGCAGGCAAGCTGCGTGTGGTCAATATTGAATTTTAAGGTTTCACCCCGGACGCCCCATGATTGATGTGACTGTAGAAAATTTCGAAGCCGAGGTGCTCCAAGCCTCGATCCAAATCCCTGTGTTGGTCGACTTTTGGGCGCCTTGGTGCGGCCCTTGCAAATCGCTCGGCCCCGTGCTGGAAAAGCTCGAGGCCGATTACGGCGGCCGCTTCAAGCTGGTCAAAATCAACTCGGATGACGAGCAGCAAATCTCTCAGGCTTTTGGCATCCGGTCCATCCCCACCTGCGTGCTGATCAAGGACGGCAAGCCCGCCGACGGCTTCATGGGCGCACTGCCCGAGGGCAAGGTGCGCGAGTTTTTGGACAAGCATTTGCCAAGCGCCGACGAGTTGATCGCCGAAGAAGATCTGAGCGAAGCCGAGCAATTGCTGGCCCAAGGCGACACCTCATCCGCCCTGGCCAAGTTGCAAGAGGCCTTGGCCGTCAACCCGGCCAACGACGAGGCCCGCTTTGACTATGTGAAGCTGCTCATCGCCATGGGCGAGCTGGAAACCGCCCAGGCCGCGCTGGCCCCGGCGCTGGCGCAAATCCCCTTGCAATTGCGCTTTGACGCGCTGCACCACTGGCTGCAAGCCATGGTGTTTGCCACCAC
>CAMDJU010000282.1 GCA_945900695.1 Bordetella parapertussis
GAGCAAAACGTGGGCAATGCTTTGCATTTGTCCAAGCGCGCATACGTGTTGGAGCACGGGCACATCGTCAAATCGGGGCCGTCGGCCGATTTGCTCAGCGACCCCGACGTGCAACGCTCTTACATGGGTTTGTGACCCATGGCGCGACCGACCCAGGCCATTTGCAGCGTCGGTGCGGGGGCTGGCTTTGCGGGTGACCGCATCGACCCTGCGCTGGACTTGGTGCGATCGGGGCTGATTGACACCATGGCTTTGGAATGCCTGGCCGAGCGCACCTTGGTACCCGCCATCAAAGCGCGCGCGGACAACCCGCAAGCTGGGTTCGACCCGCGCTGGAAGCGCCGGTTGAGCCCTTTGCTGCCATTGGCGGCCCAGCACGGCTGCCGGGTGGTGTCCAACCTGGGGGCGGCCCATCCGCGCGCCGCAGCCCATGCCATCAGCGGTTTGTGCCGTGAGTTGGGTTTGCAACAGCAACGCGTGGCGGCTTTGGTGGGCGACGATGTGATGGGCTTGCGAGACCACATCCAATGGACCCAAGCTTGGCAGGGACAGTTGATCGGTGCCCATGCGTATTTGGGCAGCCTGGAGATGGCGCAGGCCTTGGATCAAGGTGCCAACGTGATGATCACTGGGCGGGTGGCCGACTCGGCCTTGTTTGCCGCACCCGCGCGCTTGCAACTGATGGACCAAAACGACGCTCTGGCCGGGGCTTTGGCTGTGGGCCATTTGCTCGAATGCGGCGGGCAACTGACCGGTGGCAACTTTGAACCCATTGGTGGTGCCCACCAAGCACCGCCTTTGAGCGCCGAGCAATACGCCCGCTTGGGTTACCCCTTGGCCCATGTGTATGCCGACGGCAGCGCCTACATCAGCGTGGTGCCCGGCGCGCCGGGCATTGTGGATGTGCTCACCTGCACCTTGCAGCTGCTGTATGAAGTGCATGACCCAGCCCACTACATCACACCCGATTTGATCGTTGACTTCTCGCACATCCAGTTTGAAGTCACCGGGCCGCAAAGCGTGCGCATGCACGGCGCGCGGGGCAAAGGGGTGCCCCCCATGCTCAAAGTGGCGGGCTTTGTCGAACAGCCGGGTGTGTTGGCCGATGTCGAAATTGGCTTTGCTGGTGATGGTGCCTTGGCCCGCGCCCAGTGCGCCGCCGATGTGTTGCGCCGCAGGCTCGATGCCTTGCCCGCCCATGCTTGCCAAATTGATTTGGTGGGCATCGACTCGGTGTTGCGCGGCAACGCCCGCGCCGCCGCCGCGCCGCCTGCGGAGTTGCGGGTGCACATCAGCGCGGCCTGTGACGATGCCGCAACCGCCCAGTGGGTGGAAGACGAGGTGTATGCCTTGACCTTGAGCGGCCCCGCCGGCGGGTGCAGCGTGCGCTCTGAAAAACGCCCGCGTTTGGCCGTGGTCGATGGCTTGATCGATCGTCAACTTGTCAAAACCGAACTGGTGTGGGGGCACGCATGAGGGTGGGCGACCTGGCCAGCGGGCGCAGCGGTGACAAGGGCGACATGCTCGACCTGAGCTTGGTCGCCAGCCTGCCGCAGCATTACGAACAACTGCGCCAATACCTCACCCCCGAGCGGGTGCGCGCCATCACCGCACCGTGCTTTGACTCGCCCGTGCTGCGCTATGAGGTGCCCGGCTTGAATGCCTTGAAATTTGTGTTCCCCCAGGCCTTGCCTGGTGGCGTTTATGCTTCCATGCATGCGGGCTTGCATTGGCAAAAAGCCGCCATTTGGTTGCTGTTGGACCACCGAATGCCGCCCATCACAGGAGACAGCGATGCGTCAGTGGGATGACACCTGGCCTGCCATGCGCCAAGAGGCGCACCATGGCGACCGCGTGGTGACTTGTTTTGCCACGCGTTGGCACAGCCTTCACGCCATGCTGTTCCAAGCCGTGGATCGCAACCCCGATGGCGTGGCCTTGGTGTGCGACGAGCAGCGCATGACTTACCGCGAGTTGCACCACGCCAGCCAAGCTTTGGCAGGGGCCTTGCGCACCCATGGCGTGGATGTGGGTGACCGCGTGGCCTTGTTGCTGGGCAACCGCATCGAATTTGTGGTGGCCTTGTTTGCCACCACGCAAATCGGCGCGATCAGCGTGCCCCTGAGCATCCGCGAGCAAAAGCCCGGCTTGGCCTATGCCTTGTCGCATTGCGCGGCGGTGTGTGTGCTGCACGAGGCCGACTTGGCCGACCTGCTGCCCGCACCCAGCGAAGCACCGCAACTGCGCCACCGGGTGTCCATGGCCGCGTGCAAGGGGTCTGCCTTGTATGCCGATTGGCAAGCGCATGCACCCTTGAGCGACGTGACGCCCGTGCACGAAGAAGACACGGCCGTGATTTTGTACACCTCGGGCACCACCGGTCGGCCCAAGGGCGCGATGCTCACCCACCTGAGCTTGGTGCATTCGTCCATGCATTACCAAATTGCCATGGGCTTGGGCCCACAAGACAGCTCGGTGGCCACGGTGCCGCTGAGCCATGTGACGGGCTTGGTCGCTTTGATCACCACCCTGGTGCTCAGTGCGGGCAAGTTGGTCATCATGCCTGTGTTCAAGGCCGCTGCGTTTTTGCAACTGGCCGAGCGCGAGCGCATGACCCACACCTTGATGGTGCCCGCCATGTACAACCTGTGCATGCTGTGCCCCGAGTTTGACGACATCGACCTGTCCACCTGGCGCGTGGGTGCCTATGGCGGTGCACCCATGCCGGTGGCCAGCATCGAAAAACTCGCCATCAAAATGCCCCGCCTGATGCTGATGAACTGCTATGGCTCGACCGAAACCACGTCCCCCGCCACCTTGATGCCCCAAGGCGATACAACCGCCCACAACGATACTGTGGGCAAGCCACTGGCTTGCGCCGAAATGCGGGTGATGGACGCCCAAGGCCAGGAGTTGCCTGCGGGTGAGATGGGCGAGATTTGGATCAAAGGCCCCATGGTGGTCAAAGGCTATTGGGACAACCCGCAAGCCACCACCGACAACTTCACCGCTGGGTTTTGGCATTCGGGCGACCTGGGTTCGATCGACGCGCAGGGCTATGTGCGGGTGCACGACCGCATCAAAGACATGATCAACCGGGGTGGCTACAAGATCTACACCATCGAGGTGGAAAACGCCTTGTACGAGCACCCCGACGTGCTTGAGAGCGCCGTGGTCGCCAAGCCCTGCCCGGTGCTGGGCGAACGGGTGCACGCGTTTGTCACCCTGCGCCAAGACGGCACCAGCGAAGCTTTGTTGCGCGCGCATTGCGCCCAGCGTTTGTCTGACTACAAGGTGCCTGAGTCCATCACCCTGTCCACCACGCCCTTGCCGCGCAACGCCAATGGCAAAGTGCTCAAGCGCGCTTTGCGCGACCAACTCACCCCCAACCCACCTGCCTAGAAAGTGGCATCCATGTCCAACCATTGCACCTTCAACAACATCGAAGAACTGCGCCAAGCCGTGGGCCAAGAGGCCTTTGTCACCGACTGGGTGCTGATCGACCAAAAGCGCATCGACCTGTTTGCCCAGGCCACCGACGACCCCCAGTGGATCCATGTGGACCCGGCGCGCGCGGCCAAAGAGTCGCCCTTTGGTTGCACCATCGCCCACGGGTTTTTAACCCTGTCGCTGCTGGGGCGCTTTTACGACCAGCACATGGCCTTGCCGTTTTGCAAAATGGGCATCAACTACGGGCTCAACCGGGTGCGCTTCACCAACCC
>CAMDJU010000283.1 GCA_945900695.1 Bordetella parapertussis
CCGGCCTCCACGGTGACAGTGAGGTTGGCTGGGTCGAGGTGGCGCACCCGGTTCATGCGTTGCAGGCTGAGCAACACTTGGCGGCCCGAGTCATCGGGTATGGAGCCCACGACCAAGCCGGTGTTGCCGCCTTGGGGCACGATGGACACGCCAGCTTGTGCACAGGCTTTGACCACGGCGGCCACTTCGTCGGTGTTGCCGGGACGCACCACGCACAGGGCGCGCCCGCGGATGCGACCGCGCCAATCTTTTTCATAGGCTTCCAAATTGCCGTCGCTCAGCACATGGGCAGCACCCAGGATGTGTTGCAGTTGTTCGATCAAGGGGTTCATGGCGTGGGAGTTGGGGTTTCAGTGGATGGGGCAGCCAGGGCCGCATCTCGAAAACGCAAGCGCACATGCAAGGCGCAGGCGACAAACAACACCAGGCACAAGAGCACTTGACCCAAGGCCAATGCGGCACTCCAGCCCGCATCGCCATAGGCGCGTACCACGCCTTCGGTGAAATACAGCCACACCAGCAAGCTGACCCAACGGTAGGTGTACATGCGGTTGCGCAGTAAACCTGCGAGCGGAAAGACCAAGGGAATGACCTTGATGGCCCACCAACTGCCGCCCTCGCGCAAGGGCGCCAGCCACAGCTCCCAGGCCAAGCCCAGCACGATCAGACCGAGCAAACTGGCCACTGCCATGCGCCGAGTCCAGGTCACGTGGGCGGCTTCGTTGGGTGGGGCAACGGGGGTGGGGGGCGAAAGGGTCAAGGGTTTTGCCTCAGGGTGGTGTTCGGTGTCTTGGGGGCGCATCACGACACCTGCAATCGAAGATCCTTACCGCATGCCTTGACGTACTTTCTAAGGGTTGCCACCGAAGGTGAATGTTTGCCAGTGGCCAAGGATCGCTCTAGGCGTGCCACGGCTGGGGCTTGCGTACCCATGCGCGCCGCCAGCTCTGCCTGGGTCAAGCCTGCCTCGTGGCGTGCTTTGAGCAAGGCATCCAACAGTTCGCCCTCTTCGCGTTCAATGCGATTGACTTCGGCGCTTACGCCGGGGCGGCTCATCAGATTTTTGATGACTTCATCGTGTGTGGCCATATTTCACCTCTTTCATTCGACTCATTGCAATTTCCATTTCGCGCGGGGGTGTGCGGCTCG
The DNA here is from genome assembly GCA_945900695.1 of Bordetella parapertussis. Taxonomy (GTDB): domain Bacteria; phylum Pseudomonadota; class Gammaproteobacteria; order Burkholderiales; family Burkholderiaceae_C; genus Limnohabitans; species Limnohabitans parapertussis_A. The sequence goes on from CAMDJU010000283.1 coordinate 1,150, forward strand.
CCGAGGTTGGGGCCAACCGCGACCATGCGCCGTGTCAAGACCACATAGCGAGCGGCCAATGTGTCTGGCAGCGCCAAAATGGCTTGTTCTACACCTTCGCTGTAGTAATCAATCACGTATTCCACGCCACATATTAACATAATTGTTATGCGATCGAGCATCCATCTCAAACCAAAACCCCATGTTTTGTTGCCATGCCAAAGGGTGAGTTGAATAGGCGGCTGACCGATGTGCCCGCAAGGGCCGTCGGTTTTGGGCCACGGTGTGGGGCAATGGCATGATCGCCACATGATGATCTCTGATTTCAGGATTGACTTAACGGCATTGCGCTCTTTTCCCTGGCGCGTGGCCTTGACCGGATTGCGCCAACGCTTCAGGGATGACCGGTTGGGCCAAACCGCAGGTGCTTTGACCTTCACCACCACCATTGCCTTGGTGCCGTTGTTGACGGTGGCCTTGGCTGTGCTCACCGCGTTCCCCTTGTTTGGCCAGTTTCAAACCGTGTTGCAGCGCTGGTTGGTGGAAAGCCTGATTCCTGACAGCATTGCGCGCCAGGTGCTGGGCTATTTGACCCAGTTCACCAGCAAGGCCAGCCGCCTGGGCTTTCTGGGCTTTGTGGCCTTATTGTTTTCTGCGGTCGCGCTGGTGTTCACCATCGACCGCACCCTGAACGCCATTTGGCGGGTGCGCCAAGCGCGTCCGTGGGGGCAGCGGGTGTTGATTTACTGGGCCGCCTTGACCCTGGGCCCCTTGGTGCTGGCGACCAGTTTGTTCATGTTGACCACCGCGCTGACCTGGGGTGGGCAGAGTTGGGGTCCGGGTCAAGCCTGGCTGCGCTTTATTTTGGATGTGCTGGAGTTTGGGTTGACCGCCCTGGGCATTGGCGCGTTGTACAAATACGTGCCCCACACCCATGTGCCTGCGCGCCACGCCTGGTGGGGTGGGACTTTGGCTGCGATCGTTTTGGAGGTGGCGCGTTGGGCGCTGGCCCAATACTTGGCCAAGGTGGGTACGTTTGCCGCGGTTTATGGCGCCTTTGCCACGGTGCCGATCTTGCTGGTGTGGATTTACACCACCTGGGTGATTGTGTTGGTGGGTGCGGTGGCCGTGGCCAGCTTGCCCTCTTGGTTGAGCGGCGCGGTGCGCGACAACAGTGCGCCGGGTTGGCTGTTTCAACTCGCCTTGGAGGTCGTTCGCCAATTGATTCAGCAGCGTGGTACAGCCCCCCATGGCATGGCGGTGCTGGATTTGGCCAGCGAGTTACAGGCCGATACCCGCGATGTAGAAGCGGTGTTGACCACCATGGTGAATGCAGATTGGGTTGGGCGTTTGGTGCCCAGCGATGAGGCACAAGCGCTTCGCTATGTGTGGTTGGCCGACCCCAGCCAATTGCCTTTGGCGCCCTTGATGTCGCGCTACTTGTTGGCCGACGTGCCTGCCAACCAAGCGCTGTGGGCGCGCTGGCAAGGCCTGCGCTTGGCCGATGCGCTGTAGTGTTGGGTTGATCAGCGCAGAAACTGGCGCAGGGATTGCAATGTCTCCTCGGGGGACTCGTTCATTTGGTGGTGGCCCATGGGCACGGTGTCCACACTTACTCTTTTGCCCGACTGTTGTCCTTGTTCGATCAAGGCCTGCGTGGTTTTCGGCGGGGTCATTTGGTCTAAAGCGCCATTGATGAACAACACCGGGCAAGTCAGGTTGGCCATGGCTTGCAAACCTTGGTCGTAGGTGTCGCAGGCGGTGAAGCCTCGGTGCAGCAAATTCACCTCGCGGTTGCTGGCCAAAACCCGGCGGTTCAACGCGGTGCTGGCGCCATGCACCCAAGTGCCTGGCCCCATGGCCGACGGGGGCGCTGCCAAGGTGGCGCGCGAAAACACATTGATCATGGCAATGGCTTTGTCAGGATCGGTCAGCGAGGCTTCTAGCAAGGGTGCCGCCACCGGCATGGGGAAGGCCGCGCCAATCAAGACTAAGTGGGTGGCGCGTTGCTTTAAGCGAGCGGCAGCCTCCAAGGCGATGAGCGAGCCCCAGCTGTGCCCCACCAGAGCGACCCGGTCCAAACCTGCGGCGTCGAGCATGGCGTGGATTTGATCGGCCGCCTCTTGCACACTGGCCGCGGCGGGCCCTTGGCTGCGGGCATGCCCTGGCAGGTCAAGGGCCAATACATTCCAACCGTGGTGGGCCAGATACCGGCTTTGCAGCACCCACACGCTGTGGTCGCAAAGCACCCCATGGATGAACACCACCGTGGGCTGTTGCGTGTTGAAAGCTTTGCCCCCGGTATAGGCATACACGTTGAAACCGGGCCAGGTGATGTTCATGCGGCCCCCTGGCTTGGCGTGGTTTTTTCAGCGGCTTTTTCGGCGGCCTTCAGGGCACGCTTCAAGTCGTCAATCAAATCATCGGCGTCTTCCAATCCCACCGACAAGCGGATGGTGCCCGCACCAATGCCGGCCTGCGCCAAGGCCTCGTCGCTCATGCGGAAATGCGTGGTGCTGGCAGGGTGGATCACCAGTGATTTGCTGTCGCCCACATTGGCCAAGTGGCTGAAAATTTTCAGCGCTTC
>CAMDJU010000284.1 GCA_945900695.1 Bordetella parapertussis
AGCGTGCAAGCCCACATCGAGCAGCGCCTGACCCACCTGTGCCAAGGCATTGCCCAAGGCTTTGGGGCCACGGCCAAAGTGCATTACGAGCGGGTGTACCCGGCCACCGTCAACACCGTGCCCGAGGCGCAGTTTGCCGCCGATGTGGCTGCGCGCTTGGTGGGCGAAGACCAAGTGGTGCGCCACATGACGCCCAGCATGGGCGGTGAGGACTTTGCCTTCATGCTCCAGGCCAAGCCCGGTGCCTATATGCGCATTGGCCAAGGCCAGCCTGCGCTGGGCCTGAGCCACCCGCTGCACAACAGCCGCTACGACTTCAATGACGCCATCTTGCCCCTGGGCGCGGCCTTGCACGCCAGCCTGATCGAGGCGGCCATGCCGCTGTGAAAACCCGGGTATTCATTTTGCTCAAATGAAGACAACCCCCTGTAACATCACACCCCTCAAGGAGACACCCTCATGAACCACAAAACCCCTACCCCTGTTTGGCGCTTGGGCGCCTTGGCCGCTGGTTTGACCCTGGCCGTGGCACTGCCCGCCGCCGCCGTGACCTTGCGCATTGCCAACCAAGGCGACGCGCTGTCGATGGACCCGCATTCGCTCAACGAGTCGCTGCAAATCACCGTGGTGGAAAACGTCTACGAGCCGCTGATCTGGCGTGACGATAAATTCAAACTCACGCCGGTGCTGGCCACCAGCTGGAAGCAAACCGCGCCCACCGTGTGGCGTTTTGAGCTGCGCAAGGGCGTCACCTTTCATGACGGCACCCCGTTCACCGCCGACGATGTGATCTTCAGCTACGAGCGCGCCAAGGGCGATGGTTCGGACATGAAAACCTATGTGGGCCAGATCAAAGAGATCAAAAAACTCAACGACCACAGCATCGACATCATCACCAACCAGCCCTTTCCCATCCTGCCCGAGATGATCACCCACTGGAACATCATGAGCAAAAAGTGGTGCGAGGAAAACCAAGCCACCAAGCCGGTGGACCGGCGCAAAGGCATTGAAAACGCTGCATCATTCCGCGCCAACGGCACCGGGCCGTTTCGCCTGCGCGAGCGCCAACCGGGTGTGCGCACCGCCTTCACCCGCAATGGCAGCTATTGGGGCAAGATCCCCACCAATGTGGACGAAGTGATCTTCACCCCCATTGGCAACGACGCCACCCGCGTGGCAGCCATGCTGTCGGGCGAGGTCGATGTGATGGAGCCCGTGCCGGTGCAAGACGTCGAGCGCATCAAGGCCAACGCCAAGCTCAATGTGTTGCAAGGCCCCGAGTTGCGGGTGATCTTTTTGGGCATGGACCAAGCCCGCGACGAGCTGCTCTACAGCAATGTGAAGGGCAAAAACCCGTTCAAAGACAAACGCGTGCGCCAAGCCTTTTACCAAGCCATCGACATCGAGACCATCAAAAGCCGGGTGATGCGCGGCGCGGCCACCCCCACGGCGCTGATGCTGACCTCACAAATCAACGGCTATGCCGCTGATTTGGCCAAACGCCTGCCCTACGACCCCGAGGCGTCCAAAAAGCTGTTGGCCGAAGCCGGCTACCCCAGTGGTTTTGAAGTCAAGATGAACTGCCCCAATGACCGTTATGTCAACGACGCCGAAATCTGCCAAGCCGTGGCCGCCAATTTGGCGCGGGTGGGGGTGAAGATCAACCTCGAGGCTGAGACCAAGGGCTCGTACTTCCCCAAGATTTTGAGCCGCAACACCAGCTTTTACATGCTGGGCTGGACCGCCAGCACGGTGGACGCGCACAACGTGCTCTACCCCATCTTGTCCTCACCCGGTGAGGGTGGGCGCGGCCAGTTCAACCTGGGCGCGTACAACAACCCCAAGGTGGACGAGCTGACCCAGCAAGTGGCCTCAGAGACCGACACCAAAAAGCGCAATGCCTTGATCCGCGACGCGATGAAGATCCACCAAGACGACATTGGCCACCTGCCCCTGCACCAGCAAGCGCTGAACTGGGCGGCCAAGAAAAACATCCAAGTGGTGCAGTTGCCCGACAACGGCATGCCCTGGAAATACATCGTCGTCAAGCCTTAATCCCCGCGCCTTGCCGCCATGAGCCAAGCCAGCCCCAGCGCCTGGGCGCGCTGGTGGGACAGCGACATTGTTCACAGCTTTCGCCACTCGCCCACGGCGGTGGTGGCGGCGCTGTTGGCCTTGGTTTGTGTGGTGGCCGCTGTTTTTGCCCCTTGGCTGGCGCCGCACAACCCGTTTGACCTGGCCACCCTGGAGCTGGCCGATTCGCGCCTGCCCCCGGCTTGGAGTGCCGAGGGCAACCCCAAGTATTGGTTGGGCACCGACGACCAAGGGCGCGACATTTTGTCGGCGCTGATGTTTGGCGCGCGCATCTCGCTGCTGGTGGGTTTGAGCTCGGTGGCCTTGTCGGTGCTGCTGGGGGTGAGCCTGGGTTTGTGGGCCGGGTTTTGGGGCGGGCGTTGGGACGCGCTCATCATGCGCACCTGCGACGTGATGCTGTCTTTTCCCGCCATCTTGGTGGCGCTCCTCATTGCCGGGGTGGGGCGGGCCTTGTTTCCGCAAGCGCACGAGGCCTTGGCCTTTGGGGTGCTGATCGCCTCCATCACTTTGACGGGCTGGGTGCAGTACGCCCGCACGGTGCGTGGCAGCACCTTGGTCGAGCGCCACAAAGAGTATGTGCAAGCCGCCCGCGTGACCGGGGTCAGCCCGGTGCACATCATGCGCCGCCATGTGCTGCCCAATGTGATGGGGCCGGTGCTGGTGCTGGCCACCATCCAAGTGGCCACGGCCATCATCACCGAGGCCACCCTGTCGTTTTTGGGGGTGGGCGCGCCGCCCACCTCGCCCTCGCTGGGCACGCTCATCCGCGTGGGCAACGACTATTTGTTTTCGGGCGAGTGGTGGATCACCATCTTTCCGGGCTTGATGCTGGTGCTGATTTCGCTGTCGGTGAATTTGCTGGGCGACTGGTTGCGTGACGCGCTCAACCCGCGTTTGCAATAGGCGGGCGCGCATGGACTTGCCCCCCACCACGCCCTTGCTCGAGGTCAAAGACCTGGTGGTCGAGTTCCCCACCCGCCGGGGTGTGTTGCGTGCCTTGGACGGCGTGTCCTTCAGCGTGGCCGCCGGTGAGGTGCTGGGCGTGGTGGGCGAGTCGGGCGCGGGCAAGTCGATCACCGGTGCGTCCATCATTGGCTTGCTCGAGCCGCCCGGGCGCATTGCCAGCGGCAGCATTTGGTTTGACGGCCAGCGCATCGACAACCTGGACGCTGAGGGCATGCGCCTTTTGCGCGGGCGCCACATTGGCGCGATTTTTCAAGACCCACTCACCTCGCTCAACCCCTTGTACAGCGTGGGCCAGCAATTGGTGGAGACCATCCAAGCCCATCTGCCCGTCAGCGCCCAAGAGGCGCGCGAGCGTGCCGTGGCCTTGTTGCAAGAGACCGGCATTGCCGCCGCGCGTGAGCGGCTCGGCCATTACCCCCACCAGTTCTCGGGAGGAATGCGCCAACGGGTGGTGATCGCGCTGGCGCTGGCCGCCGAGCCGCGCCTGATCGTGGCCGACGAACCCACCACGGCGCTGGATGTGTCGGTGCAAGCGCAAATCATTGGCCTGCTCAAACGCCTGTGCCGCGAGCGCGGCGCGGCGGTGGTGCTGATCACCCACGACATGGGCGTGATCGCCGAAACCTGCGACCGCGTGGCCGTGATGTACGCCGG
>CAMDJU010000285.1 GCA_945900695.1 Bordetella parapertussis
GCCGAGCTGTTCAAAAACGCCGCCCGTGATGCCTTTGAGCGCTTTGCCCCCAAAGCCATGCTGGTGGGGTCCTCGTGCACCGCCGAGCTGATCCAAGACGACCCAGGTGGCTTGGCCCTGGCACTGGACCTGCCGGTGCCGGTGGTGCCCTTGGAGTTGCCCGCCTACCAGCGCAAAGAAAATTTTGGCGCGTCCGAAACCTTTTATCACCTCACCCGCCGCTTGGCCACCGCCACCACCCAGCGTTCGCCGCTGGACGGCAGCCGGCCCGCACGCTGCAACATCTTGGGCCCCACGGCCATGGGCTTTCGCCACCGCGACGATGTGATCGAAATCACCCGCTTGATCGAAAGCCTGGGTGTGCAGGTGAATGTGGTGGCACCGCTCAATGCCTGCGTGGCCGACCTCACCCGCTTGGGCGAGGCCGACTTCAACGTGGTGCTGTACCCCGAAGTGGCCAACACCACCGCCCAATGGCTGCAGCGCCAACACCAACAGCCCTTCACCCGCACCGTGCCGATTGGCATGGGGGCCACCCGCGACTTCATCGCCGAGGTGCAGACCTTGGCCGGCTTGGAAGTCAATATCGACACGCCCGAGCGCGCCCATGCGCCTTGGTATGCACGCTCGGTCGACTCCACCTACCTCACCGGTAAACGCGTGTATGTGTTTGGCGACGCCTCGCACGCCATTGCCGCAGCCCGCGTGGCCAGCCAAGAAATGGGCTTTGAGGTGGTGGGCCTGGGCACCTACAGCCGCGAATTTGCCCGCGAGGTGCGCGACGCGGCCAAGCTCTACGGGGTAGAGGCACTGATCAGCGACGACTACCTGGCAGTAGAGACACAAATCACCGAACTCCAACCCGAACTGATTTTGGGCACCCAAATGGAGCGCCACATTGCCAAACGCCATGGCATTCCTTGCGCGGTCATCTCGGCACCCATCCACGTGCAAGACTTCCCCGCCCGCTATGCGCCCCAAATGGGCTTTGAAGGGGCGAATGTGTTGTTTGACACCTGGGTGCATCCGCTGATGATGGGCCTGGAAGAGCACCTGTTGGGCATGTTCCGCGAAGACTTTGAGTTCAAAGAAGGTGCGGCCCCTTCTCACCTGGGCTCGACCCGGCCCAGCCCGACGCTGTCCGCCACAGCGGCCAGCGCCGAGCCCATCACCATCGATAAACCCAGCGCCTCTGTCGCGACCCCATCGGCCAGCGAACCCGGCGGCTGGACCACCGACGCCGAAAAAGAGCTCAACAAGATTCCGTTTTTTGTGCGCGGCAAAGCCCGCCGCAACACCGAGCGCTTCGCCCGTGAACAAGGGCTGGCCACCATCACAGTGGAGACACTCTACGATGCCAAAGCTCATTTCAGCCGCTGACCCCAGGGTCAAGGCCCCACCCACACCGGTGCGGGTGACCATCGTCACCATGGACACCCATTTGGCCAGTGCCACCGAGCGCGCGCGCCAGGCCTTGGCGCGCGAAATCCCAGGCCTGCACCTGAGCTTGCACGCCGCCTCTGAATTTGCCAACAACGAAGCCGCCATCGAGCGCTGCAAAGCCGACATTGCCCAGGCCCACATCGTGGTGGCAGGCATGTTGTTTTTGGAAGACCACTTTTTACCCATCCTGCCCGCCCTGCGCGAGCGGCGCGACCACTGCGACGCCATGATTTGCATGGCCTCGGCCACTGAGGTGGTGCAGTTGACCCGGCTGGGCAACTTTGACATGGGCAAGCCCGCCAGCGGTCCCATGGCCTTGCTGAAAAAGCTGCGTGGTAAGAAAGAAAAAAACAGCACCGGTGGCGCCGCCCAACTCAAGATGCTGCGCCGCATCCCCCAGATGCTGCGCTTCATCCCCGGCACGGCGCAAGATGTGCGCGCCTATTTCATGACCTTGCAGTACTGGCTGGGCGGCTCTGACGAGAACATCCTCAACCTGGTGCGCCATGTGGTTGATCGCGGCGCCAATGGCGAGCGCAAACACCTGCGCGGTGTGCTCAAGCCCCAAGCGCCCATCGAGTACCCCGAAATGGGCGTTTACCACCCACGCCTCAAAGGCCGCTTCAGCGAAGACGCCAGTTTGTTGCCCGCCCCCGCCCAAGGCCCCGTCAAGGGCACGGTGGGCCTGCTGGTGCTGCGCTCTTACTTGCTGTCCAACAATGCCGGGCACTATGACGGTGTGATCGCCGCCCTGGAAGCACGCGGTCTGCGCGTCGTTCCCTGTTTTGCAGCGGGCCTGGACAGCCGTCCCGCCATCGATGAATACTTCTTCAAAAACGGTCGCCCCACCATCGACGCGCTGATTTCACTCACCGGTTTTTCACTGGTCGGCGGGCCCGCCTACAACGACTCCAAAGCCGCCGAAGAAGTGCTGGCCAAGCTCGATGTGCCCTACATCGCCGCGCAACCCGTGGAGTTCCAAACCCTCACCGAGTGGGGTGCCTCCGAGCGTGGCCTGCTGCCGGTGGAGAGCACCATCATGGTGGCCATCCCCGAGTTGGACGGCTCCATCGCACCGATGGTGTTTGGTGGTCGACCCGGCAACGCCGGCGTGACCTGCTCAGGCTGCCACCATGCCTGCACCTTCACCGACCAAGACCGCACCCAAGACATGGCATCTTGCCCCGAGCGCGCCAACATGCTGGCCGCGCGCGTGAGCAAAATGGTGGCCTTGCACCGCAGCGAGCGCGCCCAGCGCAAGCTCGCACTGGTGGTGTTCAACTTCCCGCCCAACGCTGGCAATATTGGCAGCGCCGCTTACCTGAGCGTGTTCGAGTCCATCTTCCACACCTTGGCCGCCATGAAGGCCCAGGGCTACAAAGTGGACATGCCCGACAGCGTGGACACCTTGCGCGAAGCTCTGTTGCACGGCAACGCCGCGCAGTATGGCGCCGACGCCAATGTGCACCACCTGATCGCGGCCGAAGACCATGTGCAACGCGAAACCTGGCTCAAGGAGATCGAAGCCCAATGGGGCCCTGCACCTGGGCGCCAGCTGAGCAACGGCCAATCCATTTTTGTGCTGGGCAAGCAGTGGGGCAATGTGCTGGTGTGCGTGCAGCCCTCGTTTGGTTACGAAGGCGACCCGATGCGCTTGCTGTTCCAGCAAGGCTTGGCCCCGACCCATGCGTTTTCGGCTTTTTACCGCTACTTGCGCGAAGACTTTCAAGCCCACGCCGTGCTGCACTTTGGCACCCACGGCGCGCTGGAGTTCATGCCGGGCAAGCAAACCGGCATGTCGGGCAGTTGCTGGCCAGACCGCTTGATCCACGACCTGCCCAACATCTACCTGTACGCCTCCAACAACCCGTCCGAAGGGGCGATTGCCAAGCGCCGCAGTGGCGCGACCTTGATCTCCTACCTCACCCCTCCCGTTTCACAAGCGGGTTTGTACAAAGGCTTGACCGAACTCAAATCCTCCATTGACCGCTGGCGCGGCCTGGAGCCGGGCGCGTCCGAGCGGCCCGAGTTGGCGCTGATGCTGCAGTCGCAAGCCGCAGATTTGGATTTGGCCGACGCCGAGCCCTTGTGGAACCAAGACACCCCAGAAGCCATCGACGCCCGCGTGGCGGTGCTGGCCGAACAATTGTTGGAGCTGGAATACACCCTCATTCCCCACGGCCTGCATGTGGCCGGGCGCGCGCCCTCCGAGGCCGAGCGCATGGATTTGTTGGTTTCAATGGCCGATGCCGGTCA
>CAMDJU010000286.1 GCA_945900695.1 Bordetella parapertussis
CCACATGAGCGCTCACATCGACCGGTTTGTCATGGATCGCTTGCCGCCTGCAGCGCGACAAGCCCAGATGCTGCGCGACTTGCCCGAACTGCACTTCCCCGAACAACTCAATTTGGTCGAAGAGCTGCTGGACCGGGCCGATGAAAAAGGCTGGGGCGATCGCCCTTTGTTGCGTTCACCGCGAATCACCTTGAGCTACCGCGATGCGCGCGAGCGTGTCGACCGCATTGCACAGGTACTGGTGCACGACTTGGGTCTGGTGCCCGGCAACCGGGTGCTGCTGCGTGGTGGCAACTCGATTGGCTTGGCCCTGGCTTGGATGGGTGTGGTCAAGGCTGGCATGGTGGCTGTGGCCACCATGCCCTTGTTGCGCGCCAAAGAGTTGGGCGAGATCATTGCCAAAGCCCAACCCAGCGTGGCCTTGTGCGACGCCACATTGCTGCACGAGTTGGAATTGGCCCAGCAACAGCAGAACGTGCTCACCACCATCGTCCCTTTTAATTTGATGGATGCGCCTGGCTCTTTGGCTGTGCGCGCAGCGGCCCACAACGGCGACTTCAGGGCCTGTCCGACGCATGCTGAAGACATCGCCATGCTGGCTTTCACATCTGGCACCACCGGCACCCCCAAAGCCGCAGCCCACAGCCACCGCGACATCTTGAGCGCTTGCGAGGCCTGGCCGCGCCATGTGTTGCGTGCCACACCCAACGATATCGTGATGGGCTCTCCCCCTCTGGCATTCACTTTTGGTTTGGGCGGTTTGCTGGTGTTTCCCATGTGGGCTGGTTGTTCGGTGTATTTCCATGACCAGCCCTACACGCCCGCCACCATGGTCGACGTGATGGCCCAAGTGGGTTGCACCATTTGCTACACCGCACCCACGTTTTACCGGCAAATGGCCGCGCACATCCAACCGGGCAAGGTGCCCAGCCTGCGCTTGAGTGTCAGCGCCGGTGAGGGCTTGCCCGACGCCACTCGCCAGTTGTGGAAACAAGCCAGTGGCCTGGAAATGCTGGACGGCATTGGTGCTACCGAGATGTTTCACATCTTCATCTCCTCGGCTGGCGACGAGGTGCGGCGCGGCGCCATCGGCAAAGTCGTGCCCGGCTACCAGGCCAAGGTGGTTGACGAACATGGTCAGGAACTGCCTCGCAACCAAGTGGGCCGCTTGGCGGTGATCGGCCCCACCGGTTGCCGTTACTTGGATGATGAGCGCCAACAACGCTATGTGCAGTCAGGCTGGAACTACCCTGGTGACGCGTTTTTGCAAGACGACGACGGCTATTTCCATTACCAAGCGCGCGATGACGACATGATCATCACAGCGGGCTACAACGTCGGCGGCCCCGAGGTCGAAGATGCGCTGCTCAAACACCCGGCCGTGGCCGAATGTGGCGTGGTAGGCAAGACCGATGCCGAGCGCGGCATGATCATCAAAGCCTATTGTGTGTTGCGCCCACCGCATGAGGGCGACAGCGATTTGGTCAAACTGCTGCAAGACCATGTGAAGGCCAGCTTGGCCCCTTACAAATACCCCCGAGAAATCAGCTTTGTCCCCCAACTTCCCCGCACCGAAACGGGCAAGTTGCAGCGTTTTAAATTGCGCCAATTGGCCAACACCTGAAAGAACTTATGCACCAGTTGATACAGCCTGAGGGCTGGGAGCGGCCAAAAGGCTACGCCAATGGCATTGCCGCACGCGGCACCCAAATTTACGTGGGCGGCATGGTGGGCTGGAATGCCCAACAACAGTTTGAAAGCGATGATTTTCTACAGCAAACCGGCCAGGCCTTGCGCAATATCTTGGCGGTGTTGCAAGCCGCTGGCGCGGGCCCGGAGCACATGGTGCGCATGACTTGGTATGTGACCAGCCGCGACTTGTATGTGGCAGCTCTCAAGGGCTTGGGCCCGGTTTATCGCGAGGTGATGGGGCGTAACTTTCCAGCCATGACCTGTGTGGCGGTGAGTGGATTGGTCGAGGCGCGTGCCTTGGTGGAAATCGAAGTCACCGCTGTTTTGCCCGATACAGTGGCTTGAGCCCACATGTTGTTTGCATGAGGCAGCGGTTGCGCCAAATTTCTGATGCCGCCAATGTCCGGCCTGCGCCGAACTTTATGCGGGTGAAGCCAGCTGAGCGAGCGCCCAGGCATTGAAGGCACTGGCATTTTCGTAATTGGCCCAATGGCCGGTGTCGGCCAGCATGGTCAGGTCGCGCAAGTCGCATTCGCTCAAGCACTGCGCCGCTGTGGCCAGGTGGGCCTCATACAAGGCGTCCTTGGCACCCCACAAGGCGTGTACGGGGCAGCGCCACTGGGTTTGCAATTCCAACATCACCGTGCTGCGGGCGATGCGACGGCGGCGCAGCCGATCACGCACCACGTTTAACTCTTGGATTTCCAAGGTCTGATCGCACAACGAGGCCTCATGTGTCAGCATGATGCTCATCAAGTTGTGGCGGTGCACGGCATCGCGTTGGTCCTGGTCCATGTCGGGCAAGAAGCCGCGCAGGGGCAATGTGTCGCCAAACATGCCCAACCCCGGCACACCCACCAGCAGCAGGCGTGACACGCGTTCAGGGTGGCGTGCAGCCACAAAACCTGCCGTCAAGCCACCAAAAGAAAAACCCATCACGGGACAAGCAAGCCCCGCCAACACCTGGGCCATGCCTTGCGCCACCCAAGGGGCGATGTCATCGGCGTCTTTGGCCTCGGGCGGTAGCGCAGAGTCGCCCATGCCTGGTAAATCCATGGCCCAAACGGCATGCTGCTGTGACAAGGCGTCGATGTTGCGCACCCAATGCGTCCAACTGCCACTGCCCCCGTGCAACAACACCAGGGGCTGCGGGTGAGAACGGTTCCACACATGCCAGGTTTGTTGCACGCCATTGACCGCTGTGTCAATGCGTTCAGCACGTGTTAGCAAAGCCTTTAAAACGGGGTCGCGCATGGTTTCATTTCCACCAAAGAAAACGCCCACTCAAGAGTGGGCGTTTGGGTTTCAGCAATGATGCCACTGAAAATTTGGTTGCGCGAGCAAGATTTGAACTTGCGACCTTTGGGTTATGAGCCCAACGAGCTACCAGGCTGCTCCATCGCGCGGCAAGAGGGTGATTCTATCTTACTCAGCGGCGTTTGGTTCGCTGCCGACAGTTATTTCTGGGCGGTCGACCAACTCAACCAAAGCCATGGGGGCGTTATCACCCACGCGATAACCCATTTTCAAAATGCGTGTGTAGCCACCTGGGCGCGCTTTGTAGCGGGGGCCCAGATCGGCGAAGAGTTTGACCACGCTATCGCGGTCGCGCAAGCGGTTAAAGGCCAAGCGCTTATTGGCCAGGGTGGGCTCTTTGGCCAATGTGATCATGGGCTCAACCACGCGGCGCAGCTCTTTGGCTTTGGGCACCGTGGTTTTGATGACCTCGTGAGCGATCAGCGAGTTCATCATGTTGCGCAACATGGCGAGGCGGTGCTCGCTGGTGCGGTTGAGTTTTCGAAGTCCGTGTCCGTGACGCATGGTGGATCCTTTCTAGCTTGTTTTGCCGGCCGCCGTATCAGGTACGGCCAGGGGACGGATGTCTGTGTGGTTCAGCGCTTGCTGTCCAAACCTGCGGGCGGCCAGCTTTCCAGCTTCATGCCCAAGGTCAGGCCGCGAGAGGCCAACACTTCTT